>JAFMBQ010000352.1 GCA_017858365.1 Algoriphagus sp.
CGAGAAATCGCTAAACAACCATTTAACGGCTCAATTGTGCTCAAATACTTAAGTTTTTTCCTTCTTGCTGTCTCTATTTTCTCCTTAGGAGCGAATATTTTAGGCAGATTTAGTTTGGCAAAATCTTATGCAATCACGGGAGTTGCAAGTTTTTACCGTGGCTTAGCCCTTTATCTATTTACTCAGGTAAGTTTAAAAGCTGTTTATCTATGGATTGAAGCGAGAAAGAAAGAGTCTGATGTAATTTCAACGTTTTTTGATTTTCAAGAAATCCAAAAACGGATTCAAGGCTTACTCAATCTAATTGCTTTTGGAATCTGGGCTTACAGTATCTTATTCTATCTAGGCTTCTTTAACCCATTGTACGATATGGTTTCTGAATTTTTAATTCAAGAACGTATTTTGGGGAATGCGACTTTCGAATTTTCAACCATTCTATTATTTTTTACAATCCTAGTGGTCTCGTCATTTTTAGCTAATAACATAGCCTATTTTGCTTCGATCCAAGATCAAAAAACAGCTCAATCTCGAACAAAACGTCTTGGCAGCTCTATATTACTTATCAGACTTGCTGTTATAATTATTGGATTCTTTCTCGCGATGACAGCTGCTAAAATCCCCCTTGACAGAATCGCCATTGTTCTAGGTGCGCTCTCAGTTGGTATTGGTTTTGGCTTACAGACTATTATCAACAACCTTGTTTCAGGGGTTATTTTAGCTTTTGAGCGACCTATTCAGATCGGTGACGAAATCGAAGTAGGAAACTTGAGTGGGACCGTAAAAGAAGTGGGTATCCGAGCTAGCAAAATTCAGGCATATGACGGTTCTGAGATAATCCTTCCAAACGGTGATTTGCTTTCACAAAGCTTGATAAATTGGACCTTATCTGATAAGCGACGAAGGATAGACGTGACGATTGGAGTAGCCTATGATTCAGATATGGAAAAAGTGAAAAAATTAATCGAAGAAGCTTTGATCCATGAGAAAATTCTTGAAAATCCACATTCAAGAGTTTTAATGCAAAACTTTGGAGACAGTTCGGTGGATTTCAGAGTTCTTTTTTGGGTGGAAAGTATAGATTTCTGGATCGATGTACGAGCTGAAATCATGACTGCAATTTTCAAGTCTTTTGCAGCAAATGAAATCGAAATCCCTTTCCCAAAAAGAGATCTATACCTCAAAACGGCTCCAGATTCCTGGAAGCAATCAATCATCCCATCAGCTGAATCACAGAAAATCGAATCAGAATAAATACCATCAAAAACAATTGAAAACAAAAAATCCTCTGAAGGATAACATTCAGAGGATCAATTAACAAGAACTTCAAAATGCTGTATTAGGCTCTTTTGACGTTGACGGCATTCGGCCCTTTATTGCCCTCTTTGACTTCGTATGTAACTTTGTCGTTCTGGGCAATCTGGTCCAATAATCCGGTTGCGTGGACGAAAACTTCGCTTTGAGTGTCATCGTCTACGATAAATCCGAATCCTTTGGCTTCATTGTAAAATTTTACTGTTCCGGTAGACATAATAATTTGTTTGAAATAATAAATAACTGATCTAAAAGTAAATATTAGGATAAATAAAACAAAATAATCGTCGTTAAATTGAGGGTATGAGGAAAATTATATTGCTTCGACATGCCAAATCTTCCTGGGATGATTACAGTTTACGGGACCATGATAGACCACTCGGACCAAGAGGTTGGAGCGATATGCCGATGATGGCAAAACGATTGAAAGCAAAAGCGATATATCCAGACCGCATCCTATCCTCGACTGCATTGAGAGCAATTCAAACTGCGGAAATTGTCCTCAAAGAATTAGGATTAGCAAAATCACTGATGATCATCACAGAAAATCTTTACCATGCTTCAGCTTCAACAATCCTTAATGAAATCAAAAAGCAACCTGATCATTTGGAAACACTGTTTTTGGTAGGGCACAATCCCGGATTCAATGATTTGATTGAACTACTTGGTGGAGCCATTCATAATCTCCCCACTTCAGGACAATATGGATTTAAAGCTGCTATTGATTCTTGGCAAGAGCTTCATAGAGGAAATGCTGAAACTTGGTTTATCGATTATCCGAAAAAATAATTCTAGGGCAAATCAAAGTCCCTCACATCCTGATTTACGGAATCAAACTTGTCAGGATTATCCAATAAATAGCCAATTTTTTTGGCGACTTCAACTCCCGAGGAGAGCTTGCCCTCAGATTTATAAGTTTTGAAACGCTCAATTGCTGGAAAATCCTCTTCTTCGGATTCTCTAATCTTGTTTTGCATTGCAGTATCAATGATCCCTGGTGCCACACTAAAAAACCGAATACCAGTTTTTTCATTCTCTTTTTGGCAGACACTAGTAAACATGGCCAATCCAGCCTTTGAACTGCAGTAGTCCGACCAGCCTTCCAATGGTTTATGCGCAGCACCTGAGCTAATATTACATACAATTCTAAGCGAATTATTGTTCTTATAGCTAGATAAGAATGCATTTGTCAACAAGGCTGGAGCAAGCATATTTAGATTAAAAAGTGCCTGAAACCGTTTCGGGTTCAATTGACCAACTTGCTTAATCTCACCAATTGACCCGGCATTATTGATCAAAATAATTTCTTTGAAGTGTCCATTTGGGAAAATTAAATCTAACTGATTATCAAGTAAATCTAAGTCAGATAAATCCAAACTTAACTCCTTCAGTCTTGGGGAATGAAGTCCTAAAATAGTCCTGGAAATTCCAATGATTTCAAAATTTTCCTTTTGAAGAAACAAATCCAGTAAGGCCTTTCCTAAGCCTTGGCTGTGTCCGGTAAGAATGAGAAGTGATTTAATCATTATGCAAAAAGGGCATTTGATAAATGCCCTTTGATTTAAAGTATGTATTGAGAAAGGTCTCGATTTTTCACGAGTGAGCTTAGTCGATCTTCTACCATTTCTTTGGTGATCATGATTTTCGAATTAGCCTGAATGGTATCCGGGACATCAAATAAGTAGTCATTAAGCAAATGACTCATCACCGTGTGGAGTCTCCTAGCACCGATATTTTCCACTTCTTGATTAATCAAAAAAGCTAATCGGGCTATTTCTTCAACCGCCTCATCATTGAATTCCAAGTAAACCTCTTCCGCTTCGAATAAGGCTTGATATTGCTTAGTCAAAGCATTCTTTGGCTCTCGAAGAATTCTTGAAAAATCATCCTGAGTCAGACTTTGGAGTTCCACTCGAATCGGGAATCTACCTTGAAGTTCAGGAATCAAATCAGACGGCTTCGCAACATGAAATGCTCCAGCAGCGATGAACAACACGTGATCAGTATTGACAACGCCATACTTGGTATTGACAGCGGAACCCTCCACAATGGGTAGTAAATCACGCTGCACTCCTTCACGACTGACGTCTGGACCTCCGCCACCTTTGCCGGATTTTGAAGCAATTTTATCAATCTCATCGATAAAGATGATGCCATTATTCTCTGCCAATCTGATCGCTTCTTCTTTGACTTCGTCAAAATCAATCAGCTTGGACATCTCTTCCTCAAGTAACACTTTTCTTGCTTCGGAGATCGTAAGTTTTCTTTTCTTAACTTTTTTAGGCATCATGTTGGAAATCATATCCTGAAGACCAGCCATACTTGCGTCGTCCATCATTCCATTTCCAATCATCCCTACTCCAACCGGTGAACCTGCTTTCACATTGATTTCAATCTTGCGATCATCAAGCTCCCCATCTCGGAGTTTTTCTCGAAAACGCTCGCGAGTCCGCTCATTTAGTTCTTGATCATTGGCTGGCTCTCCAATTTCATTGACATCAATAGTAGCATTTCGAGTGAATCCAGCGGTTTTTACCGGTGGAATCAGAATATCTAAAATCAGCTCCTCCACTGCGTTCGTGGCTTTTTCTTTGACCTCTTCATTTTTCTGCTCACGCACCAGAGCGACCGATTGCTCGACCAGATCTCGCACCATGCTCTCCACGTCTCTTCCCACATATCCTACTTCAGTGAATTTAGATGCCTCCACTTTGGTAAAGGGCGCCTGAGCTATCTTTGCTAAGCGTCGTGCAATCTCAGTCTTTCCGACACCAGTCGAACCGATCATGAGAATATTATTAGGCACTATATCCTTTTGGATCTCTGATTTGACCATCAGCCGGCGAATTCGATTTCGAAGTGCAATCGCAACATTCCGCTTTGCATCATTCTGACCGATGATATATTTATCTAACTCTGCTACAATTTGTCTTGGAGTTAGGCTTAAGATTTTATCCATGTTTAATATGTTTATTCCTCTTCAGAGAAGTTTAGAATTTTTCACTTAGCGAAAAGGATGATTAATCTTTTGAGATCGTTTCTGGAGTAAAACTGAATATCATCGGTCGATCAACTTTAGATTTCAACAAAGCGATATCCAATACCTCTTCTACTCGATCCACGAAATGGAAATCTATGCCTTTGATGTAATGGGCATCAATCTCCTCTATGTCTCGCTTATTTTTCTTGCAAAGAATGATCTCTTTGATTCCAGCTCGCTTGGCAGCAAGGATCTTTTCTTTGATCCCTCCGACTGGCATTACTTTTCCGATCAGAGAAATTTCCCCTGTCATCGCTAATCTTGCTTTTATTTTCCGTTGGGTGAAAACTGAAGCCATAGCTGTCAACATCGTGATTCCCGCAGAAGGTCCATCTTTTGGAACTGCTCCCGCAGGCACGTGAATGTGCAGATCATATTGATCAAATATCCGGTGATCGATACCCAAAGTTTCAGCTTTTGATTTCAAATACGAAAGTGCCGTCATCGCGGACTCTTTCATCACATCTCCAAGT
>JAFMBQ010000353.1 GCA_017858365.1 Algoriphagus sp.
CCATTTACTGCACGGGGGATAATCATCGGGCTTGGCATGCCGCCATTCACGCTCACTTCAAAAAACTTGGACTCTTGGGTCGCATGACCTTCTCTTCCTGAGGAAAAAATCACTTTGGATCCATCAGGAGTCCAGCCGGTCGCCATGTCTGCACCGGGGTGCCAGGTTAATCGCTTGGGCTCACCGCCAACAGCAGGGATTAAATAAACATCGGTATTTCCATCATATTCCCCAGTAAAGGCAATCCAGTTTCCATCTGGAGAAAAGTGCGGAAGGCTTTCTTCGCCTTCATTGCTGGTCATCCGGATAGCATTTCCTCCAGCTCGAGGAGCTTTCCAGAGGTCATTGGCATAAACAAAGACAATTTCAGATTTACTGAGGGTCGGTTGTCGTAGGAGTTGGGTGCCTTGGGAGAAAGCAGAAAGTGCTAGTCCCAGCAGGAGGGAGGTGGCAAGAAGTTTTTTCATGGATTAGATTTTGGTCCTCTTAAAAATAAGCTGAATGAATTTGCGATGCTAACCGATAATCACAAAAGGGTCATTTTTACGATTTTTGAAATTCTCTGTGAGACCTTTGCCCTCACTGTTTCTTAATGATTAAAAATTTGAATTTCTTCAAGTGATGAATCAAATTCCCCCTATTTTGTAAAGGATAACTTGAAATGCATTCATTACACCACCATGAAATACCTCTATTTTTTGCCCCTACTATTCCTTCAGCAATTCGTATTCGCTCAGGAAATTGAATTTATCACGAATTCCAGATTGATTTTAGGTGGGAGTAAGGATAAATCTGCCTCAATAAGTGCTGGGGATATTGATAAGGATGGCGATATGGATGTGATAGTAGCAGACGGAAGACATTGGCCTCAAACCAATAAGATATTCTTCAACAATGGATTCGGAATCTTTACTGTTTCTAAACTTCTGGATGATATTGCGGAAACTAGCTATGCTACTGAGTTGGCAGATTTTGATGGAGATGGAGATTTAGATGTGGCAGTAGGAAATGACATGGCTCCCAATGCGATTTACTTGAATGATGGGAGTGGCAATTTTCGAAGATCAGTTGCTTTCGGTAATGATTATTCACCCACTCGAAATTTGAAAACCGTAGATATTGATTCAGATGGAGACATTGATATTTTAATTACTAATCGAGGAAGAGAAAATGAAATCTGCCTAAACAATGGCAAAGGTGAATTTACTACCCTAGTGAAATTTGGTTCGGCAGATGACTCGACTATAGATGTGGATGTGGCAGATCTGGATCGAGATGGGGATATGGATTTAATCTTGGCAAACCGCGATGGACAACAAAATTTCATTTACCTCAATGATGGGGAATTGAATTTTTCGGTAAGAATTCCTTTTGGTACAGGTACTGACGAAACTAGATCTGTGGGGACGGCAGATATCAATCAAGATGGATATTTGGACATCATTACTGCTACTATCGGAGCTCCAAACTTGATTTACTTCGGAGATCAAGGGATGAATTATTCTCGGAATATCGTTTATGATCCTAGCTCAAGTGATTCTTATGCGATGGATTTTGGAGATCTAGATGGAAATGGAAGTATTGATATAGTTGTGGGGAATTCTGAAGGATTTAATATGGTGTTTTTGAATTTCCAAAATGGGGAATCCTGGAAGGAGATTCAACTTTCAAGTGGGGAATTTGATACGTATGATATTATCCTGAGTGATTTGAATAATGACAAGCGATTGGATATTATAGAGAGCAACTCAGATGAAATTAACTACTTTTATTTCAATCGATGGGTTGAAAAGAAATAACTATAATTTTTTAATAAGTCATTCATTTTTAGCTGTCGGTTTGATTCCTTTTAGAGGAATTTCAAAAAACAGTCATTGACAAATGATGATTTTATCTTATTCAATATCAATTCAATGCAGTATCAATTTTGATATTATTGGGATTAATAGCTATTTTCAAATTCTGTCTTGAGATTTTTTATTAGAAGACAGTGAGTTTTCAAAAGCTTTTCATAAAGGCTGATTTAATCAGCTTTTTCACTTAAAAACTACTTTTAAAATGGCCAATCTAAAAATTAAATTAAAAGGTCAAAATCAAGCAGCCCTTGCAGTTGGTGAAGATCAGGGTTTCGAATTTTACAAGCTGGATAAAGCCTTTTCTGTTCTCAGCCAATCTCGTGGAGACGTGCCCGAGCAATCTTTTGAAATCAGGGATGACCAACTTATCGAACTCAATCTGTCCGATGACACAGTATGGTTAGGAGACAACGAGACGCTGAGGGAGCTTTTTCCAACGCAGTTCAAACGTTCTGGAGATGGAGATGAGCTTTTTCTACCAGATGAAATTGAAGTAGATGCTCAAAACAGAGGAGTCGTCAGTAAAATCGGGATCAAGATTTTTAAAATCTTTTCTAAGCGAGAGGTAGTCTTTCCATTGGTAAAGGTCCTGGCAAAAAATCTGGAAGACAAACAATTATCAATCGAAGGTATTAATTTTCTGAATGTAGGTGCTGGAGTATTAGTGTCTTGCTCCCCACAGTTTGAACTGAAACGAGCAGAAAATCTGGATGCCTCCAAGCCACATTTACTTTTTTTACATGGTACAGGTTCTTCGACTTTAGGCTCATTTTTGGACTTGAAAGATTCCGAAGATTGGAAGAGTATCGTATTGGGTTATTCCAAAGATGCAATCATTGCTTTTCAGCATAGGACACTTACTTGCAGTCCACTGGAGAACGTACTCGAACTTGCCAAAACATTGCCAAAAAACATTGTACTGGATTTAGTCAGTCACTCTCGGGGTGGATTAGTGGCAGATACCTTAGCTAGGTTTTGCGTTCCTAATTCTCAGTCCAAAGGCTTCGATGAGTATGAGCGCGCTGTATTAGAGGAGAAGGGACGAGTAAAGGACCTTGAACTGATCAAAGCTATCCAGAAAGAGATTAATTCAAAAAACATCAGCATCCGAAAAATCGTGCGCGTCGCCTGTCCAGCGAATGGTACCACGCTTGCTTCCTCTAGATTGAATCTTTTTCTAAACGTTACTTTTAATATATTGGGATTAGCTAGTGGACAGGTCGGGAATCCGATCTTTATTTCTTTCAAGGAGTTGATCATGGCATCCGTCGAAAGTAAAGATAACACAGATACCTTACCAGGGCTGGAGTCTATGAATCCGAAGTCTGCTTTTGTGGAAGTACTGAATTTCCAAGGGACTGAAATTAAAATTCAAGCACCACTTTATATCGTAGGAGGAAGTAGCGAACTGAGTTTGCAATGGAAAAGCTTAGTGGTATTGGTGGGCAAGTTTTTCTTTATCGGAAAAAACGACTTGGTAGTCGATACGGAAAGTATGTATTGGGGTGGGGCTCGTGTTGAAGGAAAAGTATCAGCGTTTATTGAAGCTAGTGGTCAGATTGATCACTTGAAATATTTCGATACAGAGAGTACCCGTGAGGCGATTCGAATTGGTTTGGAGGCAGACGGGTCGGTGATACCGCGTAAGTTTGAATTGGTATCTAAAATCGCGGAGAGCCGAAGAGATCGTGGTGCTTTGGGAATCGAAGGGGGGCAGTACAAAGAAAATCAAGCCAAAGGCAAGCGACCGATAGCTATATTACTGCCGGGAATCATGGGTTCTAATTTAAAGGTTGGTTCTGATCAGGTTTGGATCAACTATATCCGATTCCTCAAAGGAGAACTCTCTCGATTGGATTATGTGAATAATGTGGACCAAGTTCAAGCAGATTCTTTGATCGGAACATCCTATAAAGGTCTTGGAAAGAATCTTGAGCGAACATACGACGTAGTGACCTTTGAGTTTGATTGGAGATCTCCGCTACCAGTTACCGCCAAACGACTGAATGATAAGATTACTGAATTGATGGCGTTCAACCAACCCATTAAGATCATCGGTCATAGTATGGGAGGTGTTTTGGTTCGGGACTTTGCGATGTACTTTCCCACTACTTGGAAACAACTAAATCAAACACCTGGCTTCAGAACCTTATTTTTAGGGTCTCCGCTTGGAGGTTCGTATCGAATTCCATATGTGCTTTTTGGCAAAGATGACATCATCCAATTACTTGGTAAGATCGATATCAGAAACTCCACGAAAGGTCTACTTACTTATTTTACTAATTTCCCTGGGATTCTGAACCTGCTACCGATCAACCGTTTTGGAAAGCATGATTTCTCAGACCGAGAGTTTTGGAAAAAACTCCGGACAGCTTTTGGAGATCAATCTTGGCCAATTCCGGACCAGAAATTTTTAGATGAATTTGGCAAATACCAAGACAAAGTCTTGGCTGAGGCAGAACGTCTTGATTATTCCAATGTAAGCTATATAGCAGGTCAAAGTAGGAAAGATAAATTCACGATCTCAGATCTGGATATTGAAGAAGGTGAATTGGTTTTTAAGGCAACTAACGCGGGTGACGAAAGCGTGACCTGGGAATCGGGCATACCAAAGGAAATCCTTCGAACCAAAAATTACTTCTATGCCAATGCTACCCACGGGTCACTTTCCACAGAAAGTAAATTATTTGCAGCAATCGACGAAATCTTGATTTATGGTAAGACGAGCAAGCTCCAAAATAGTCTCCCACAGATACGAGGAGTGGAAAAGGACTTTGCCGTGGAGCCAAACCAAGTCTTCGACCTAAGTGAGGGAAATGTAGAAAACACCTTGCTTGGCTTGGGACAAACCGGCGAGCGCTGGATGAATGACCTGCCTATCCAAGTTACTGTAACACATGGTAATCTTGTTTATGCACGATACCCAGTAATGGCGGGACATTTTTATGGAGATGCGATTTTGAACAG
>JAFMBQ010000354.1 GCA_017858365.1 Algoriphagus sp.
TAGCTCATACACTAGGTATTTTAATGACCATTTTTGCAGATGGTTATACCACACTTTTAATCTCGACTTTGTTTATAGGTTTTGGTAATGGCTGTACAGAGGCCGCATGTAATCCAATGATTGCCGATATGTACACAGGCGTGAAAATGAATAAAATGCTAAATCGCTTTCATATGTGGTTCCCTGGTGGAATTGTGTTGGGTAGCTTGATCTCAAAATTCATGACTGATCTTAATATGGGCTGGGAAGCTCAGATTTGGATCATGATGATCCCTACCGTCATCTATGCTGTTCTATTCTTTGGAAAGACTTTTCCTAAACCAATAGTAGAGGGTTCCTCTTCGATTGTTGAGAATCTTAAGGCAATGTTTAGCCCGGTTTTCATCTTCTTATTTATCGCAATGGCATTGACCGCTATTTCTGAGTTTGGTCCACAGCAGTGGGTAGGCTTAATCATGGGATCAAGCGGAGCAAGTCCAATGTTGATTCTTGCATTGACTACAGGAGTGATGGCAGTGGCAAGGTTCTTTGCCGGCCCTGTAGTGCAAACACTAGGTCAAACAGGCGTTCTATTAGCGGGAGCAATTTTAGCCACTTTAGGAATCTATTTATTTAGTACTGTCACAGGGGAAATGGTCTATGTTGCAGCGGTAATATTCGCATTAGGCGTAGGATATTTCTGGCCGGTGATGGTTGATGCGGTTGCACAAAGAGTACCCCTTAGTGGAGCGCTTGGGATGTCAATTATCGGTGGCGTAGGAATGTTCTCTACGGCAATCTTTCAACCAATCATTGGAGGTTGGATTGACGGCTCAAATGCTGCCATGTCGGCAGCAGGGCTATCCGGAGCCGAACTGGACTTAGCTGCTGGTCAGGAAACTTTGCAAAAGATCATGCTCTTCCCCATCATCCTGATCGTCCTCTTTACGATTTTCTTTTTCTGGCAAAAGAATTCTAAATCAACGGCTGCGATACCGACCAAATATTAATTAACAATCTAAAAACAGCCCGAAGGCTGTTTTTTTTTGCTTCTACTTTTTTGATTGATCAAATTGAATTGGAATTTCAGGAACTTTCAATCAAACCAATTCAAGATGAAAAGGACACTCAGCACTTGGACCTTGCTATTTCTATTCATTCAAACCCTCCCTGCGCAGCAAATCTCTGGACCTATACAAGTTCATCCCGATCAGCGATACTTCATGACTGCCGAGGGTGAGCCTTTCTTTTGGATGGCAGATACTGCGTGGGAGCTATTCCATCGACTGGATTTGGCCGAGAGCAAAATCTATCTCGATCAACGTGCTAATCAAGGATTCAATGTAGTCCAAGCCGTTGCCTTGGCAGAGCTAGATGGCCTCAACGACCCAAATGCAAACGGAGACAAGCCCTTTCTTGATGAGGCGTATTCGAAGTCTAATGAAGCATATTGGCAACATGTGGATAATGTTATCAACCTCGCACTGGAACGGAATATCCACATCGCACTCCTTCCCACCTGGGGAGATAAACTATATAAAGCTAGCTGGGGTACTGGGCCAGAGATTTTCAATTCTAAATCGGCATATGACTTCGGCAAATGGATCGGAAGACGATATGCCAATCAAAAAAATATCATTTGGGTTTTGGGTGGAGATCGAAATCCACGAAAAGACTCAGATGATATAGCTGTATGGAATCAGATGGCAAAAGGAATTCTAGAAATGCAGAATCTTAACAATAAGCAATTGATGACCTTCCACCCTCAGCCCTCCGAACCTGCAGGAAGTTCTAATTGGTTTCATAAGAAAGCATGGTTGAATTTCAATATGCATCAAACAGGTCATTGCCCCGATCAACCCAATTACCAAAAAATTACTCATGACCTATCCCTCACACCAAAAAAGCCAACCCTGGATGGGGAACCGATGTACGAAGAGCACCCAAAATGCTTTGATGCCAAAAATCAAGGCTATAGTGAAGCCTCCGATATCCGAAAGATCATGTATTGGAATGTATTTGCAGGAGCAGCTGGACAAACTTATGGCTGTCATGCAGTCTGGCAAATGTACGATTTGGATAAAACGCCCGTAAATGCTCCTTTAAAACCTTGGCACAAGTCTTTGGATCTGGAAGTTGCAAATCAAGTTAAGCACTTGAAAACAGTGATGCTTAGCCGACCTTATTTTGAAAGAATTCCAGATCAAAGTTTGATTGTAGAGGAACAGCAAAACGATGAAACTTATGTTTCCGCAACTCGGGATAAAAGTGGGAGTTATGCCCTTTTCTATTTCCCTGAAGGCAAAACTATTTCAATTAATCTAAAAAATTTATCAGGAGAAACTTTTAAAATGATCTGGTTTGACCCTCGAACAGGTGTGGAATTTCCGGGAAATGGTGGACATCCAATTCCAAAAGGAACGAACTTACCCACTAGGGCTCCGAGCTACGGAAAAGGTAACGATTGGGTATTGATACTAGAAAGAATCGATTAATTACAGGCGTAGCTCTGGTAATCATCCTTAAATAAGGACCAAATTTTACCTGCATCATCGCGGTAAGTGATTGTACCAGTTTTATCCATGATCTCAATATTCCCATTTGAAACTACCGTGCTCCCATCTGTAAGCACAATTGTACAAGGACCTTTGATCTCATTGACATCTTGTAGAGTATCACAGGAATAAAGAACTAAAAATGATAAAAGGAATAAAAAGCTTCTCATGATATAAATTAAATCTGTTCGAAATATGATCAAAAAACTCAAAAGGTAAAAGACAACTGAGTTTTACTTAAGAAATTTTCAAAGCCAAGAAAATACAAACGATAGAAAATTTAAAAATAAATTCAAAAAACTTCAGGTTAATCCTTTTTCCTAGTTTTCCAAAAAGTCATGAAAAGCAAAGGATATTAAAAAACCCAACCGTTAAGTTAAGTTCTATGACCCAGTCAAAATTGGTTCCGATAACTATCGGCGACTGAAACCTCTATAACTCTCTGAAAGTCAGGAAATTAAAAAAGCCCAACTTAACAGTTGGGCTTTGTGACCTCGTCAAGATTCAAACTTGAAACCTCCTGAGCCGTAATCAGGTGCTCTATTCAGTTGAGCTACGAAGCCATATAGGATTGCAAAGGTAATTTTAAATCCATTTTTTCCAAATATAGTTTACCAATAAAATTATTGACTTCTAGTAAAGATTACTGGACTACTTAAGAATAATTAAGATCAAAACAAGGGTAAATCATTAGGGATTTCCTATTTTTGCCCGCATTCAAAGCCAAAAAAGTAACTATTTTGATGAAAAAAATATTCTCATTCTTGCTCGCTCTTCTACTTGTTCAGGGAGTTTTTGCGCAAGAGACTCCCAAAACGCCTAAAAATCCAATTGGAGGCAGACCCAATATTCCAAGTGATTTAAAATTTGAATTCGGTTTTTCCTCCTTCAATAATAGACCTGAAGAGCTAGGAATAAACTTTTTTACGTCTCGGACTTTCAATGTTTACTACCAATATCCTGTGGCCTTATTTGGAGAAAAATCCGGAATGACCATGGACATCGGTTTAGGAATCGGTACAGATAAATTTGGATTCAAGAACGATCAAACCCTTTTCAACAACGCAGATCTAGGTCCTGAATCAAGTGAATTACTTGATATTACGGATGTCTATGGCGACAATATCCGAATCAATAAAAATGTGGTCTCTGCGAATTACTTTGACATTCCAATAGACTTTACTTATCACCTAAATAAGGCAAATTATTCCAAAGGATTCCGAGCTAGTATTGGAGCTAAAATTGGCTATCTCTACAATGTTCACACCAAGTTGTCCTACGAAGATTCTGATGGATTGAAACGGAAAGTGAAAGATTCGCAAAATTATGGATTCGAAAAAATCCGCTACGGTATATCAGTTAAAGCGGGATCTCCCGGGTTCTACGTTTGGAGCTATTTTGGATTAAATAATGTATTCCAAAGTGGTCAAGGTCCATTCGGAAATCAAGCGAGTCAATTAAGCTTTGGATTAGCAATAAATGTTTTCTAATTGAAATCACCAGAAAAAATAAAAAAACCGGGCTCGAAAGATTCCGGTTTTTTTATGACCAAAGCATTGAAAAACCAATGAAACAGATTAAGAACCCGAAAATCAAACCGACATATACCTCAATCGGCTTGTGAGCTTCTAAGAAGAGTCTTGCTGTGGCCACAATCCCGTTAAGTATAATTGCTAGCAATAATGGATATAAGGCTTTAAATGTAGGGAATTTCATTCCTAACACTATTACAATCGCAAGAAGACCACCCATCCCAGTCATATGCGCAGACATTTTCCAAAAAAAAGTAATTCCTGTAAGCCCTATTACTACTATTGAAATCACCACTAAGACTTGCCATAGAATCGGGTCTATTTCTGTCTTTTCATAAAGGAAATATAAGGTCAATAGGTAATAGATACTCGTAATCGAAAATGGAATCGCCCGATCTTGAATCGTCTCCATATGTAGACTTTTTAAAGCACCACTCAGGCGCAATCCGAAAATAGTTATCATAGGAATCACCAAAGTCGAGAGGACTATAAGGTAATAGATGTTTTGCTTGAAAGAAGGAGGAAGACTTGTCGCTTCAGGTAAGACAAAGAGGATAAGCCCAAACACAAGAGCCGGAATAATCAACGGCTGAAATATAATGGAAACCAGTATTGCAAGGATTCGCTTCACTACAATTCTTTTCTTAGACGAGCCACAGGAATTTGAAGTTGCTCACGGTATTTAGCGACCGTTCTTCGAGCAATATTATACCCAAGTTTATTCAACATCTTAACCAAT
>JAFMBQ010000021.1 GCA_017858365.1 Algoriphagus sp.
CATGTAATACCAAGATCGAGCTCGTAGCAAGCGATCCGGATTGACGAGTTTCCAGTTTTTACCGGCATCGTTTGATCGATACAAACCGCCATCTTCTGCTTCAATAATCGCCCAAACGATGTTTCCATTTGCTCGTGAAACAGAGATTCCAATTTTACCCATCGTCTCTTTAGGAAGGCCTTCGGAAAGCTTTTCCCAAGTTTTGCCGGTATCCACAGACTTGTAGATTCCCGAACCTGGGCCTCCACTTTTCACCTGCCAAGGGTAGCGTCGATGATCCCAATACGCGGCATAAATGATCCGAGGATTGGACATGTCCATGCTCAAATCTGAAACTCCAGAATTCTCATCCACAAAGTGAACTTTCGCCCAATTGGCTCCCCCGTCTTCGGATCGGTAGATTCCTCGGTCTTCAGTCGCACCGTAGGGACTTCCTTGCCCGCCAACTAGCAGTACATCCGGGTTGGTTGGATGGACAACGATTTTGGAGATTTGTCTGATTTTTCCCAGTCCGATATTTGACCAGGTTTTTCCGGCATCTGTGGATTTATAGACCCCATCTCCATGAGAGGTCATTACCCCACGGACAGGAGCTTCGCCCATTCCCACATAAATCACATTGGGATCCGATTCAGAAACGGTGATTGCCCCAACAGAAGCAGTATTGAAGAAGCCATCAGAGATATTTGCCCAGCTTTCGCCTGCATCTGTGGTCTTCCAAACTCCACCGGTAGCTCCCATGTAATAGGTTAAAGGTTCTTGGACTACTCCGGCAATCGCAGTAGCCCTGCCTCCACGGAAAGGCCCGACTAGTCGGAATTCCATTGCGTTATAAAGCGCAGTATCGAAGGTTGATTTGAGTTCTTGGGCGCTTGATTTTTTGGCTTTCTGAGAAAAAGAAAGAGTTGAAAAGCCAAAAGCCAGCAGCATCGCCAAACTGGCTTTAAATAAAATTTTCATCTGGATAAAAGGTTGATTGGTGCAGGAATTTAAGGAAAGCCATTTGAAAAAGCTAAAATCAAGTTCCTCCCGAAAATACCCCCAATTTCAAGGTGCCAACCACTGCCCATGCCAATCAACACCACTTTTTGAAAAACTGACCCGAACATGAGTCAGACCATTCAATTGCAAGGCTTCGACGGTTTTAGGAATGAATTGCAGGACTGCGTAAAAGCGATCATCCAGTTCGGTAGGCCAATCATAGGCGAGGTCGGGATTGGTGATTTCTGATCCGGGCGAAAGGGTTGAATTGTATGCTTTTTGGGCATCACCTTGTACCCGCTTCCACATTTCCTGACTGAGTTCATTTCTGTGATGAATTTTTAGAGTTCCTTTCACTCGGATTTGAGTTCGCTTCCCGGAATGATAGACCAAAAATTCAGCATTCGAGTTCTCCTGAATTTGGGTGACTTTGGAAGTTCGGGAATCGGTGAAAAAATAGAAGTTGAGTGCTTCATCGACTTTTCGTAGAACGACTATTCGTTGTTCTGGGGCATCTTCTCCACTCGTAGCCAAAGTCACATAGCGAAAGGGATGCTTGGAATCCAAAGCTCCCCGATGAAGCTCATGTGAAAGTGTAGCCCAGATTTCAGAAAGGGAGTTTTGGGAAGTAAATAACATTATTGTTCTAGAGATTGAGCTTCAAAAATAACGATCTCTCCTTCTTCGATTTCCACTTGAACCAAGATAGGATTACAGCACACTTCACAATCCTCCACATATTCTTGTCTACGGACAGAAGGATCAACTAACATTGAAATTTCTTCAAAGCAATGGGGGCATTGGAAAAAGTGTTCGAGCATTTCTTTTTTCTTTTACTAACTATGAAAAAGGCTTTGAGTTCAATTAATCTCAACTGACGGAATTTATACGAATTGCGTCAGCTTAATGACGATATTAACGTTAATTGCGTCAGTTAACTGACGATATTTACATTAATTCCGTCAGTTACATAGGATTTTTAGATAAAAGAAATTTCATTTGTATTCTAAATCACAGGAAATCAACATGAATGCAATTCCACGAGCTTTACTAACTCAATTTCAGAGGAAGCTCCGACCAAATAAGGTATTGATACTACTCGGCCCGAGAAGATCCGGTAAAACTGCCTTTGTTAAAGATTACCTCAAAACAGTTGATCTTACAAAAACATTGGTGCTAAATGGGGAAGATCTGGTCGATGCAGCACTTTTGCAGGAACGTTCGGTTGCAAATTATAATCGATTGCTCGCAGGAAAAGATCTTCTAGTCATTGATGAGACGCAGCATATCCCGGAAATGGGATTGATCCTGAAACTTATTGTGGATAGCATCGAAGGGATTCAGGTGATAGCCACAGGCTCGTCTGCTTTTGATCTCCATCAGCAAGTTGGAGAACCTTTGGTAGGGCGACAAAACACACTTTTCATGTATCCCTTGGCACAAATGGAATTTTCAAAAATCGAAGATTTCAAAACTACCCTTGAAAAACGTGAAGAAAGACTGATTTTTGGTGGCTACCCAGAATTGATCCAATATCCCGATTGGAAGGACAAAGAAGACTACCTCTACCAAATCATGAATGATTACCTGCTCAAGGATATTCTGATGGTAGATGGGATAAAAAATAGTGATAAACTTTACGCCCTACTTCGATTGATTGCTTTCCAAGTAGGAAAGGAAGTGTCATTGGAAGAACTCGGAAAGCAGTTGGGAATGTCAAAAAATACGGTGGAGCGCTATTTAGATTTACTTTCGAAAGTATTTGTGATTTTCCGCATTGGAGGATTTAGCCGAAATCTCCGAAAAGAAATAGTCAAAAGTAGCCGCTGGTACTTCTATGACAATGGCGTGCGAAACGCAATCATTCAAAACTTCAACCGGCTCGATTTGCGTGCGGATGTAGGCGAACTCTGGGAAAATTACCTTGCTATCGAACGAAGAAAATATCAGAGCTACCAGCAGATTCGCTGCAATAATTACTTCTGGCGAACTTACGATCAGCAGGAGATCGATTGGGTGGAAGAAGAAGGTGACCAACTTCGCGCTTTTGAGTTTAAATACCAGCTATCCAAAGCTCCAAAAGCTCCGGCTGCCTGGGCAAAAGCCTACCCAAATGCGAGCTATGAGGTGATTCATTCCGGGAATTATTTGGATTGGATTGGGGGGTGATTTCAGCTAAAACGGAATGCCAATATCGCATCCCGTTAATTTTCATTAAATCGGAAGATATAGTTTGAGGAAATGATTAGATTGATTACTAATCAACTACAGCCTAGCCTGATACTTATCATGAAAACGAATCTAAATTTTCGGAAGTCAAAATTCTTATTCCTCTTCGAATTTCTTCTATTCCTCGCAAATCCCGAATCAGCTGATGCAGGAGCTGAACCTAATTCTCATTTATTGGAAAGCAAAATTGACCCAAAAGTGCGAGGTCAGGTAATCGATGAGAACGAAAAAGGGATTCCCGGCATAATTGTTCTGGTCAAGGGAAGTACTACCGGAACGGTCACCGATATCAACGGTTTTTTTGAATTAAATTTATCCAAGTTTTCAGAAGAGAAATTGACACTCGCATTGAGTTTTCCTGATTATCCTTCCAAAGAGATCGAAGTGAATATGAAAAAACTACCACAGGATATGGGCCAAATCAAGATGAGGAAAGGTGCGGAATGAATTCGAGGAGATTCCATATATTTGAAATAGGATTTAGACGACTAAATTTAGCAATCATGGAAAATATCATTTTAGGGTTACTCTTTATGGCGATCGGCATCTTATTGAAATTTTTTCCTAATCTATTAGCTGGTTACAGTCAGCTTTCTCAGGGAGATAAAGAAAATGCCATCCAAAATGGGCTACCCACTTTTGGATTCCTTGTTTTCGGCCTCATGGGCATTATCATCTTTTCAGGACACTTCATATCCATTTGGTTGGAGTTCCCTGCATTGCCAAGACAAATTCTAATGATCGCAACTTTACTAGGAATGATAACCCTCATCGTAGGGGGAAATATTCTAGTCAACAAGCGATCAAATTAGACCCGAAGTTCAAAAACTTTTAATTAAAAAAACCCCTAAAATCTTTCGAAGATAGGGGTTTGACTATTTCAGCGCAGCTGTATTTCGCCGAAGGCTTATTTCTCTATTTCCACTTCAGTCTCAATATTCTTAAAATACACCTGATTATCTGCATCCAAATCAACTAGTACGGCCGAATCATTTTTGATATAGCCTGATAGAATTTGCTTGGAAAGCTCATTCAACACTAATCGCTGCATGGTCCGCTTGAGTGGTCTAGCCCCAAAATTCGGATCAAACCCAACTTCTCCCAAGTAATCCAAGACCTCTTTCGTAGCATCGATTTCTATATTTGCTTCAGCTAATCGTTTCTGAATCTCTCTCCATTGGATATCGACAATCTTTCGGATCACCTCTTTTCCTAATGGTTCAAACATAATCGTCTCATCGATTCGGTTTAGGAATTCAGGTTTTACAGATTTTTTCAGCAAGTCATAAACTTCCTCCTTGGTCCTCTCTAGAATTTCTTCTCTGTTCCAATCTTCCATTTCGGCAAATCGCTCCTGAATCAGGTGTGACCCGATATTCGTGGTCAAAATGATGATCGTATTCTTAAAGTTTGCAATTCGACCTTTATTGTCCGTCAACCGACCATCGTCGAGTACCTGTAAGAGAATGTTAAATACATCTGGATGGGCTTTTTCAATTTCATCCAAAAGGATGACGGAGTATGGTCTTCTACGCACTGCTTCAGTAAGTTGCCCACCTTCATCATAACCCACATAGCCTGGAGGCGCTCCTACCAAACGACTGACGGAATGACGTTCCTGGTACTCAGACATGTCGATTCGCACCATGGCATTATCATCATTGAAGAGGTATTCAGCTAAGGCTTTCGCAAGCTCAGTCTTACCCACTCCCGTTGTACCCATGAAGATAAAGCTACCAATTGGCCGCTTTGGGTCCTGCAATCCTGCCCTACTTCTTCTTACCGCATCAGATAGCGCTGTGATTGCTTCTTTTTGGCCCGCAACCCGCTTCCCTAATTCGTCTTCCAAATGAAGTAATTTCTCCCGCTCGGATTGAATCATTTTGTTCATCGGAATTCCGGTCCATTTAGAGACCACCGCAGCGATATCTTCCTGGTCCACTTCTTCTTTGAGCAAGGGAGATCCTGCTTGCATCTCTGCCAACTGAGATTTAAAAGAATCTAATTTCTTTTCAGCTTCTACGATTTTCCCGTATCGAATTTCGGCTACTTTCCCAAAATCTCCCGCACGCTCAGCTTGCTCAGCCTCTAATTTGAGTTTTTCAATCGCTTCTTTTTCACGCTGAATTCCCATAATCACAGCCTTCTCACTCTCCCATTTGGCCTTCACACTATCGCGTTTTTCGGATAGTTCCGCAATCTCTTTGCTTAGAACTATTTCTTTATCCTTGTTTTTTTCTCTTCGAATAGCTTCGCGTTCAATCTCCAACTGCATGATCCGACGGTTCATCTCATCTAATTCCTGAGGTAGCGAATCGATCTCCATTCTCAGCTTGGCTGCCGCCTCATCCATCAAGTCAATTGCCTTATCTGGCAAGAATCGATCTGATATGTATCGCTGCGAAAGCTCAACCGCAGCAATTACTGCATCATCTTTTATTCGTACCCCATGATGGAGTTCATATTTATCCTTAATTCCTCTCAAGATCGAAATCGCATCTGCAGCATCCGGCTCATCCACGATGACGGATTGAAACCTACGCTCTAACGCTTTGTCTTTCTCTATGTATTTCTGGTATTCCTTCAGCGTAGTAGCCCCGATTGCATGAAGTTCACCACGAGCCAAAGCCGGTTTAAGCAAGTTGGCTGCATCCATGGCACCTTCACCTCCACCTCCTGCACCGATTAAAGTGTGGATCTCATCAATAAATAGAATAATCTCACCTTCTGCATCAGTCACTTCTTTGATCACCGCCTTCAATCGTTCTTCGAATTCTCCCTTATATTTTGCTCCTGCGATGAGCAAACCCATATCAAGGGAAATCAAAGTTTTAGATTTCAGGTTTTCAGGCACGTCACCTGATACGATTCGCTGCGCAAGACCTTCCACGATGGCAGTCTTTCCCACACCAGGCTCACCCAAAAGAATGGGGTTATTTTTTGTTCTTCGCGCAAGAATCTGAAGGACCCTTCGTATCTCTTCATCTCTGCCGATGACCGGGTCGATTTTCCCCTTTTTGGCCATCTCATTGAGGTTTTTGGAGTATTTCTCCAAAGCTTGGTATTTGCTTTCTGCGTTTTGATCAGTCACTTTATTTCCTTTTCTAAGTTCTTTAATTGCCTCGATCAGTGATTTCTCATTCAATCCCTGATTTTTTAACAATTGCGCAGTGGCATCTGACCCAGCTAAAATCGCAAGAATCAAATGCTCGATCGCAACAAATTCATCACCGAAAGTCTTTAAATAATCCTTGGCTTTGGTGAGCACCTGATTAGCGTATGAGGAAAGATAAGGTTGCTGACCTCCACTTACCTTAGGAAAAGTAGCAAGTTGCTCATCCAATTTCTGGGAGATAAGTTGGGAGTTAGTCCCAAGTTTTTTGAAAAGAAACCCAGTTACATTTTCGTCCTCAGTAAGTATTCCTTTAAGTAAGTGAGCCGGTTCAATATTTGGTTGCCCAGCTGCCGAAGCCAACTCCATAGCCTTTTGGATTGCTTCTTGAGATTTGATGGTAAATTGATTAAAGTTCATCTATGAATAGTGGTTATTTACAAGATTTGAAAGTGGTAAAGTTGAAAAGCAGACTCAATCCTAAACTCCCCAATTCAGCGCCTCACTCACTTTCAGAATTATTATCAAATCCACCTCCAACAGCATTTTTACAGCCATAATGACTGAAAAATAATCGTTTTCAGGAAAAATTCGGAATTTTTGACAGTGAAAATACGCCCCAGAAAAAGCATTAAAACTTGAAACTCCTGATCCCGAGCTCAGCCTTACCAAGCCATTGGACTTTACTCGGTGCCTTTAGTAATCTGAGATCCAATCAATCTTTCCTTCAGACCTAAGTCAATCTGTAGTTTTGGATTTTCTTTTTGAAGTGAGTCGCCAACTTCCTGAGTTACTTTTGTATTCCAAACATAAATTCGCTGAAGGTTTTTTTGAATAGAAAGAATCTTAATTCCCGCATCACTGACTTGAGTCGAATGAAGAAGTATCGCCTCTAAATATTCGAGGCCTTGTACTTGAGCAAGGCCCAGATCCGAAATTGAATTGTCATTCAAGTTCAATCGGGTGAGCATCACAAATTCACTCAAAGGAGTAAGCCATTCGTCCTTTATACCGGAATTACTCAAATCAAGCCAAGTAATCTGACTTTTTATGGAAAGTAATGCATTGATTTTTTCAGCGGTCATACTATCCTGAGCTACTACTTCGAGAAAATTATTTTCCTCAGAGAGTGGCATCACCCTAAATCCCAAGTTTCTTAAATTTTGAAGCTCCTCAGAACTAACGGGATCAACCTGCACTTTTTCATAAATCGGTTTTCGCTCAGTCTTCAACTTGTATTCCGATTGAAGAATCAATTTCAATTCTTCCGGAATACGCTCATCTGTCACTTTCATGTCAAAAGGCATCCCCTCTTGAATCCAAAATTTCAATAACATGGTTTCTGAGTAGGACATTTGCGGTCCTTTTGGGGGCATAAATTTTCGACTGGATGGATCCATGCTAATTCGCTTGAATAACTCACTACTCATTGGAGAGCCTGGCTGAAAAACTTCTCCATTCTCTCCCCCTGCTAAAAGCCCCTCATGAGTAGTCAATAAAAACCCTCCCTTTTTAGTCTCTTCATTGTGGCAGCTACCACATTTTTGGATTAAAACTTGATCTAGAATATGACCAAAAAGCAAGACGGAATCAGGCTCAGTCGGAAATTCAAACCGAGACTCTTTTTCAGAGTCATTGCCATTCGCTAATTCTTGCAGAAATTCTGGTGCGTAAGCAAAAAGATAATCCTCGCCATGTGTGAGATTGCCTCCAAGATGCCCCGTAATTGAAACCAACAAAACCAAAACTACTAGAACCCATCCTAAACTGCCTTTTGGGGCGATAATGCTGTGATTTTGATTACTGGTTTGGGTAGTATCATTTGATTTTTTCTTGCCAAAAACCCCTTTGACCCAAAGCCAACTTACGCTCGAAAAAATAGCAACCGAAACCCCCATCCATTGATGCCAAAATAGAGTGTCTTCAGGATAACCTCCTTCATCAGATAAGAACCAGCCCAAAAGCACCGAAGCTATTGCGCCCAGAGCACCAAAGAAAAGAATAAGTGGTAATGGCTTTAACAATGATTCATTTCTTGTGATTCTAGAAATGATATAAAATATAGCTGCAAGCACCAGAAATCCTATGGGTAAATGGACCGCAAGTGAATGGAATCGACCTAAAAATAGTGTGGAGTCGGCCTGCAAAAGTAGATTCATAAATTAAAGATTGCGCTACTTAAAGTTAACATTTGTATCTTAATAACCTTGTGTTCAACCTATTCATTTCCTTAAAACTCTCCAGAAAAGTGAAAGCTTCAGGCCCTTTAATATTCCTTATAATTTCTTTCTTTTTTAGCTCCTGCCAAAGCGAAAAAGAAACTCAAAGTACTATTGAAGAATATCTATGGGAAGACCAAACTGAAAGGTATTTGCCCAAGACTGCAGAATGGACCAATTGAGTGGGAATTGCTGATATCAGCGTTAAGGCCAAATTTCGCGATAGCCATCAAATTACAATCCATGAGAATCAGCCTAGCGAGCCACGTCCAACCATCCCAAAGTCAATCGTTCGGTATACTCCTGAGAAGAGAGAAGTCTATCGACTTATTTAACTGACAGTCCAGACATCACACTTAAATAAAATTCAGTTTTGAATTATGCTTCAACAAAACTAAAAAAAAGAACCCCATGCTTATATAAGCATGGGGCTAACATTCTGAATTGAAAAGGCTCAATTACTGCTGTGCAGTTGCATAATCCTCAACTGCCTTCCAAACTCGGAACACATTTTTGTAGCAAATCTTTTCGATGTCTTCTTTGGAATAGCCTCGCTTCAATAATTCTGCGATCAAATTAGGATACATTGATACATCCTTTAATCCCGTTGGTAAGGAATCCCCTACTCCATCGAAATCTGAACCCAAACCTACATAATTAACTCCAACCAAATTTTTCACATGATCAATGTGATCTGCCACACGCTGGACGGTAGGGAAGGGATTATTTGCAGCAGCATATGCCTCAGCATAAGCCACAAAAGCCGAATCGGTTCTACTTAGGCTATTTTCAGCCATATAATTCACCAAGTGCTCTCTCACTTTTCCTGACCCAGCTGCATAAGCTGAATCAATAAAAGTGCCTCCGAAGTTGATCATCATCACGCCGCCATTTTTCGCCATCCCTTGAATCAACTCATCACTCATATTCCGCTCAAAGCCCGGGGTAAACTTACGGACAGAGGAATGGGAAGCGATTATTGGTGCTTTGGTGGTTGCTAAGGCATCTCTAAATGTATTGTCAGATACGTGAGACAAATCGACCATAATTCCAACTCGATTCATTTCTTTGACTACTTGCTCTCCATATTCGCTTAGACCTCCATGGGTTCCTGTGGTATCATAACTGGCATCACCTATCAGATTATCTTTCCCGTGGGTCAGCGTGATGTATCGAATTCCTCGTGTCTGAAAATATTCCACATTTGCCAAATCATCCTCTAGTCCTGATCCGTTTTCCATTCCCATGGGGAGTGAGACAAGACCTTTTGCAAAGTTTGCTTCGATGTCCGAAGGGCTATAAGCCATGGCAAATTTATCTGGATAGGTACTGGCAATCCGCTCCGTCATCAATATCAGGGAATCGGCTAAGGCTTTGGATGCACCAGGAGTACCCTGATTTCCAGCCGGAATATAAATAGACATAAAAGGGGCATCTAATCCACCTTCTTTTGTTCGAGGGTAATCAAAGTTTCCCCCGTCCGTCCGGACAGAAACATCCAATATTTCTCGCTGAAGCGTAAAACCTCCGACTTTCATACGATACGGAAGATCTACGTGACCATCTACCATAATAGTAGTACGGGCGATTTCGGTTGCAGCTTCCAGTCTCTCCGCATCAGTCATCGTGGTGTAATCGATTGGCTCAGGTTCTGGAGCCTGACAGGCAAATCCTAATGCTGCAATTAAAACTAAAGGCAAATATTTTTTCATAGCTAGTGGTTTTTGAAGATTTTAAGATAGAAGCTTTTCCGCTGGAAGTTGAAAAAAATCCATAAAAGGTTTAAGACATCCTTTTAACTAGGCTTAAATAATTCCCTTATCCCCAAGGATTCAATCATAATTTGTAAATTCAAGTTGAAAACCACGCACCTTATGAAACATTTTTACGTAATCCTCACCTTCCTAATCCTATTAGGATCGTGTACTTCTCCATCCAATAATATCCAAGTCTCGATAGCTCCATCGCTGAGTGAGGAACTATCCGATGGACGATTGTTACTCATTTTTTCAAAAGATGAGAGCACCGAACCAAGATTTGGGGTATCAGACAATGTATCTACTGCTCAAGTATTTGGGATGGATTTTGAAAACTACACCCCAGGTGAAAAATTGAGCTTTGAACCCAAAAGCTTTGGCTACCCGATCGAATCATTGGATAGCCTTCCCGATGGAGATTACTCGGTACAAGCATACATCATCAAATATGAAACCTTCAATCGCTCGGATGGACATACCGTGAAATTGGCAATGGATCAAGGCGAAGGAAGACAATGGGCTCGAACCCCTGGGAACATCTACAGCACTCCAATTAAAATCAATCTGGAAAAAGGAGGTAAAATTGAATTGTTGATCGATCAAATTATTCCTCCAATCGAAGAAAAAGCCGACACCAAATACATCAAGCATATCAAAATCAAGTCGGAACTCCTTTCCAAATTTTGGGGAAGGGACATGTACATAGGAGCACACGTGCTACTACCAGAAGGATTCGAAGAGAATAAAAATCACTTTTATCCACTCATGGTTTTTCATGGCCACTTTCCAAATGATTTCGGCGGGTTCAGAACTATCCCTCCAGATCCTGAACTTGGGGAAGATGATTACAGCGCTAGGTTCGGGATCTATGGCTATGCCAAAATGGAGCAGCAGGAAGCTTATGATTTCTACCAAAAGTGGGTTTCTCCAGATTTTAAGCGATTTATCGCGATCGAGATTCAGCATGCTAATCCATTCTACGACGATAGCTATGCGGTAAATTCAGAAAATATCGGCCCCTACGGAGATGCAATTACCTATGAGTTGATTCCTCATATTGAAAAAGAGTTTAGAGGAATTGGTGAGGGCTGGGCTCGTTTTCTATATGGAGGGTCTACAGGGGGCTGGGAAGCATTGGCTGTGCAGGTAAAATATCCTGACGATTACAATGGTTGCTTTGCAGCTTGTCCCGATCCGATAGACTTTCGGGCCTTTACTTCAGTCGATATTTACAATGACGAGAATGCCTATTATAATGAGGGCGACTTCCGAAAAACGCTTCGTCCTGGCCACCGAAATTATTTAGGACATATCGATGCTATGCTTAAGGATATGAATCACCGAGAGCTTGCAATTGGAGGCACTAAAACTCGATCAGGTGAGCAATTTGACATTTGGCAAGCAGTTTATTCTCCCGTTGGAGACGATGGGTATCCTAAACCAATTTGGGACAAATACTCTGGGAAAATTGATCCAGAAGTCGCCGCATATTGGAAAGAAAATTATGACCTTCGCTACATCATGGAGCGCGATTGGGCCACTTTGGGACCAAAATTGGAAGGAAAAGTCAATATCTATTGCGGGGACATGGATAATTACTATCTGAACAATGCAGTATATTTGACTGAGGAATTCTTAGAGCAAACTCAAAACCCTTATTACAATGGAGAAGTTGCCTATGGGGATAGAGCTGAGCATTGCTGGAATGGAGACCCTACACTACCTAACTACATCACTAGACTGCGGTACAACACGATGTATTTAGATAAAATCGAAGATCGGTTAAAAGAAACCGCACCAAATAATTTCAACCAACAGAATTGGACTTTAACAAAAAATTAACATGATAAAAACTACTTTAAAATTTAGCCTTTTGGCATTATCAGCTGGAATCCTAGCTGCATGTGGACCTCAGAAAACTGAAGAAGTGACTGATGATTTGGCCATTGTGGAAGATGTGAAAACTCCAACATTGACCTTACTTTGGGAGACGCCCGAGACTTTGATTACCAACGAGTCCGTGTTATTTGATGCTGCAACAGGTACAATCTATGTTGCCAATATTGAAGGAGATCCTGTCGGAAAAGATGGCAAAGGCTCTATTTCTATTATTGGAAAAGATGGAAGCATTGTAAACCAAAACTGGATCACTGGCCTTAACGCTCCAAAGGGAATGGGCATTGCAAATGGAATGCTCTATGTAACCGACATTGACGAACTTGTCGAGATCGATATTGCAACTGCGAAAATCAACAAGAAGTATAAAGTTGAGGGCGCTCAATTCCTCAATGACACTGATACCTACGAGGGCAAGGTGTATTTCACGGACATGAATACTGGGAAAGTTCACCTATTGGACGGTGGAGTAGTTTCTACTATTTCTGAAGGAAATGAATCCATCAATGGGATTGCTGTATCAAGTGACGGAACTATTTATGGTCTTGATGCATCAGGCATGAAGCAATGGAATGCAGATGGCACGACTACTATCTTGAATAGTACAGTGACTGGAGGAGATGGTTTGGTCATCTTGGGAGACGGAAACTTCGTTGCCTCCAGATGGCAAGGAGAGGTTTGGTTTGCGACAGCAGAAGGCGAAACTTTACTGCTAGACACAAAGGCTACCGAATCAAACATTGCAGATATTGGGTATAATGCGGCTGACCAAGTGATTTACGTACCGACTTTCTTCAAAAATAAAGTTGCTGCTTACAAACTTGATTATTGATTTATTCACAAGTACGATTTCTAGCCTCCAACTAAGTTGGAGGCTTTTTTTATGCAAATCTGGAATAAATAATCAGGGATAAGCCAACTAAAAATGAAACGAACATCAGGAAAACAAGCCTGTTTGTCCCTTTGGGTGCAGACTTAAATTCCTTCCATACAAATACTCCCCAAGCTGCAGCAACCATGGTAGCCCCTTGACCCAATCCATAAGAAATTGCAAAGCCAGCCTTTTCACCGGCAATCACGCTAAAAACCATTCCCAAACACCAAATAGATCCACCTAAAATCCCTGTGAGATGCAGTTTCGGCGTTCCGATTTTGAGATAATCGGAATAACTCACCGCTCTTCCCTGAAATGGCTTGTACATAAAAAAGCTATTCCAAAGGAAATTAGAGGCAAAAATCCCTAAAGAGAAAATAAAAACAGCCGCATAAGGTGTCATCAGCCCCACTTCAGGGTTGGCAAAATCCTCAGAAATAGAGGCGGCTACAAATCGGTAGAAAAAGCCCATTAAAACCCCTCCAGCTATTGAAAGAATAATTCCTTTAGAAGGAGTTTGAGCTTTTCCTGTAGCCAACTTGCGATAGGCAAGTGCGTCCAAAAGTATAGCTAAGACGACAAAAGTCACCCCAATAAGTAAAATCAAAGGATCACCCACCGGCGCCGCCAGATAGTTGACCAACACACCCAAAACCCATGCAATCCCAATCCCTACTGGAAAAGCAACTGCCATTCCAGCAATATCAATAGCAGCGACAATTAGAAGATTGGCCAAGTTAAAAATGATCCCTCCCAAAAAGGCTGATCCAATCGAACCAGAATCTGCCTGAACCAAATCATCAAGAAATGCTCTTCCTTCCGCTCCTGTACTCCCAAGTGTCAACCCAAAAACGAGTGATAAAAAAATAATTCCCAGCGAGTAATCCCAATAAAAAAGTGGGAATGGCCAGGATTTAGAAGCCAATTTCTGTGTATTAGCCCATGAACCCCAGCAGATCATTGTGATCAAGCAGAGTACAACTGCAAATGAATAAGTAGCTGGAATAAACATGGTTTGATTTTTAAAAGCCTAATCTAATTGATTTCGAAATGGTTGCGAATCTTGCGCACCCATACTTGTCACAGAGATCGCTGCTGCCTGATTGGCAAATCTGATTGCATCTTTTATATCTTTTCCTTCGGAAAGGGCCACAACCAATGCTCCATTGAAGGTGTCGCCAGCAGCCGTGGTGTCCATGACTTTTACTTTTTCTGCCGGAATAAGACCGCTTTCATGATCTGTAAGAAAAAAAGCACCTTTTGCTCCCATAGTGATAATTACATTTTTGACCCCTTTTTCCTTCAGAAATTTGGCTGCATAAAAAGCAGAATTCTCATCCTCAACTTTAATCCCTGTTAGCATTTCCGCTTCCGTTTCATTTGGAGTAATTAAATATAATCGCTTAAAAAGTAGATCCGAAAGTTCTTGAGCCGGCGCTGGATTTAAGACCATAGCTACCTCCAACTCTTCAGCCATTTCTCCCAGTTTTTCAACCGCTTTCATAGGGATTTCCAATTGAGTAAGTACAAATTTCGACTCTTGGATAATAGATTTCGCATCAATTATATCCTGTGGAGAAATGAAGTTGTTCGCACCAGAGGCAACAGAAATACAGTTTTCACCAAATGAATCGACCAATATTAAAGCCACCCCAGAATGTGAGTTGAGCTCGATTAGAATTGAATCTGTATTAATCCCAACTTTCTCAAATCCCTTGATGGCATTTTTCCCAAGTTCATCCGCTCCAAGTTTCGCTAAAAAAGTGACTGCGCCACCCAGTTTTGCAGCTGCTACAGCTTGATTAGCACCTTTGCCTCCTGCAAATGAAAAAAACTCTCCTCCCAAAACAGTCTCTCCAGGCTTTGGAATCTTTTGAGATTTCACGACCATATCGGTATTACTACTTCCCACCACCAGAATTTTACTCATGATTAATTTCAAAATTTGAGATGTAGATTTGAGATGTAGAATAAACTTCTAAATGTATTATTTTCCAAATAATAATCTACAATCATTAAATTTGACAGGTCTTTATTGTTAATAAATCACATTTAATACGGTAAATTTTTGGTTTAATTACTTTCTCTGTTTAGCTCAAGCACAATTTTCTAATTTAAACAAGAATGAATTTATCTGGTTATCAGACCGTTTAAAGGATAGAAGAAGTGAAATGAAAATTTTGAAAAATAGAACCAGAATTTTGTTACTATCTTTAAAACAATCCAAAGAGAACGATTTTGGTCGAAATTTCTCAAAAAGATTATAAAACTATTGATTATGGCAAAGCCGATAAATTACGAATTAGAAAAAAATATAGAAGTAATCTCTCAACTAGACGGACTAGTAGGAGAGGCTGTGGACAACATCTTAGTTGATCCTGACAAATGCTGGCAACCGTCAGATTTCCTGCCAGATTTTGGAGACCCGGATATTCACGACCAAATAAAACTATTGCAAAAAAGATCAGAAGGTATTCCTGATACAATATTGACTTCGTTGGTCGGCAATATGATTACTGAAGAAGCATTGCCAAGTTACCAGACTTATTTCAATCTTTTGGAAGGAATAAATCCAGAAAGATCACTTTTATCACCATCAGGCTGGGTTCGTTGGTCCAAATCTTGGACTGCTGAGGAGAACCGACACGGTGACCTTCTCAACAAATACCTATACATGACGGGAAGAGTGGACATGAAAGCTGTGGAGCAAACAATACACAGATTATTAGCAAATGGATTTGACCCTAATACTGGAGGAGATCCTTATCAGGCGATCGTTTATACTTCCTTTCAAGAAAGAGCCACAAAAATCTCCCATGTAAATACGGGGAAACTCGCAGACATTGCAGGTGATACCGTACTTGGAAGAATCTGCAAACAAATCGCAGGAGATGAAGCAAGACATGAAAAGGCCTATAAGAGCTTTATGTCAGCAATATTTGACATCGATCCTAGTGGAGCAATGGTTGCTTTTGAAAAATTAATGAGAAAGCAGATTGTGATGCCAGCAGTAATGATGGGAGAAGGAGGAACTAACCCTTCACTCTTCACCCAATTCTCAGCGGTCACTCAGAAAGTAGGAATTTATACAGGCTGGGATTACGCTAGAATCATCGAACATCTGGTCAGCCTTTGGAAAATTGAAGGGATCACTGGGCTAAATGATGTTGCGGCAAAAGCGCAAGATTACTTGGCTAATCTCTCTGACCGATACATGCGCTTAGCTGATAGAATGAAAGCTCCCGATGAAGTTAAGTTAGCTTGGTTGAAATAACGGATCTCAACACATAAAAAGTCCTTTCCTTAATCAGAAAGGACTTTTTGTTTTAAAACCGTTTTGGAGGTAATTTGAATACATATATTATATGAAAATGAAAACAAGACTACTATTTCTTTCTGCCCTATTTTTTTTCACGCTTAACAGTGTAACTGCGCAATCAGCATTACGAGTTAATCCGGAGAGATTGAATGGCTCAATTAAAAAACTTTCCACTTTTGGGAAAAATGCAGCAGGTGGAAGCGATCGAGTGGCTTTCTCATCTCATGAATTAGCTGCAAGAGAATATTTAATGGATTTGATGAATAAAGCAGGGCTGGAAGTTTCCACGGATTTTGCAGGAAACATCATCGGCAAAAGGGCGGGAACCAATCCTTCTTTGAAGCCGATTGCATTCGGATCACATATCGATGAAGTACCAAATGGCGGAGATTATGATGGCCCAGTGGGATCTATGAGTGCCATTGAAGTGATGCAGACCCTCTCAGAAAATAATATTTCAACAGCTCATCCACTTGAAGCCATCATCTTCACCAATGAAGAGGGAGGAGTTGTAGGAAGTAGAGCTATTGTAGGAGAATTAAATGAAAAATCGCTACAAATCGTAAGTAATGCTGGAATCACCCAATATGAAGGAGTCAAAAAACTGGGCGGAAATCCAGACAGGGTCCAGGAAGTAGCTAGAAAAAAGGGGGATTTAGCGGCTTTTCTGGAATTACACATTGAACAAGGAGGAAATCTCGATCGAGAGAAAATCCAGATTGGAGTAGTAGAAGGAATTGTGGCAATCGAATGGTGGCAGTTTACCTTCAAAGGGGTTGCAAATCACGCAGGAACTACACCCATGAATATGCGAAAAGACGCCTTGCTCCCAGCGGCTGAATTTGTGTTAGCTGTAAATAAAATTGTACGATCTCACGAGGGTGCTCAAGTGGGCACTGTGGGAATAATCGAAGCATTCCCCGGAGCTGGAAATGTTATCCCAGGAGTGGTTACTTTGAATTTGGAAATACGAGATCTTTCATCAGAAAAAATCTGGATGATCTACCGAGAAATTGAGGCCAAAGGAAAATCCCTTGCTACAGAGGCTGGAATAGAAGTAAGCATCGTCCATCAAGAAGTAGCTAGCATGCCCGCTATGGCAGATGAGGGAATTCGAAAAGCAATTGCAGATCAAGCAAAAGTACTTGGCTTTTCTACCCTAAGCCTTCCAAGTGGCGCAGGTCACGATGCTCAAGAAATGGCTAGAATAGTTCCTATGGGAATGATTTTCATCCCTAGCAAAAATGGAATATCACATGCTCCAAGCGAATATTCTTCTCCGGAAGATATTACAAATGGAGCCAATGTATTGCTCCAAACTATACTAAATCTGGATAAAACTTTAAAATAATGGTCATATTTTCACATTCATCCACGGGGTTAAATAATCTGATTTTTTAAAGTCCAAATATTTACCTTCGCACAAATTTATAAGAATCATGGACCAAGTACAGGCAGGGAATATTACACTATCGTATCTTAAAATTTCTGATTACAAAGAACTCAAAGCTGCGATGATCGATAGCTATAGATCCATGGCTGAAGCTTATTGGAGGGAAAATCAAATTGAAACTTTATTAGATAAATTCCCTGAAGGTCAAGTCGTAATTCGGGTTAATGACCAGTTAGCGGGCTGTGCACTCTCCATAGTAGTGAATGAAGATCTGCTTGAAGGCGAGCATACTTATAAGGACATTACCTCAGATTTTACGTTCGAAAATCACACCTACGAGGGAGATTTACTTTATGGAATTGATGTATTCATCAAACCAGAATTTCGTGGCTTGCGTCTTGGAAGAAGACTTTATGATTATCGCAAAGAGTTATGTGAGAAGTTAAATCTGAAGGGAATTGTATTCGGTGGTAGGATTCCAAATTACCACAAGCATGCAGATAAAATGACTCCAAAAGAGTACTTGGAGAAAGTGAAATTGAAGGAGATATATGATCCAGTTTTAAACTTTCAACTAGCAAACGATTTCCATCCTGCACGCATTATGAGAAATTACTTGGAGGGAGATGCTTCTTCAGGAGAATTTGCGGTATTACTCGAATGGAATAATATTTATTATGAGAAACCGAGTAAAAAAGCCACCTCAAAAAAAACTATTGTTCGGCTTGGTCTGATCCAATGGCAGATGCGGCTTTATGAAAACTTGGATGAACTCATGCAGCAAGCTGAATATTTTGTGGATGCAGTATCGGCCTATAGATCCGATTTCGTCTTATTCCCTGAGCTATTCAATGCACCTTTGATGGCTGAGTTTAACCATCTGAGTGAATCGGAAGCAATTCGAGGACTGGCGAAGTACACGGATGAAATCGTAAAACGGTTCGCGAAATTATCAATCTCCTACAACATTAACATTATCACTGGCTCCATGCCGAAAATCAAAGATGATAAGCTCTACAATGTAGGTTATCTCTGTAAGCGAGATGGGTCCATTGATTATTACGAGAAATTACACATTTCGCCTCTGGAATCCAGAGTTTGGGGGATGCAAGGGGGAACACAGTTGAAAGTCTTCGATACAGATTGTGGGAAAATAGGGATTTTGATTTGCTACGATGTTGAATTCCCAGAGCTAAGCAGATTACTTGCGAATCAAGGCATGGACATACTTTTCGTTCCCTTTCTTACAGATACTCAAAATGGCTATTCAAGAGTCAGGCATTGTGCCATGGCTCGGGCTATCGAAAATGAATGCTATGTAGCAATGGCGGGAAGCGTAGGCAACCTTCCGAAGGTTCACAATATGGATATGCAATATGCACAGTCCATGGTCATCACTCCTTGCGATTTCCCTTTTCCAAGTAATGGAATTAAAGCGGAAGCCACCCCAAATACAGAGATGACTCTAATAGCTGATGTGGATATCTCACTACTCCGAGAGCTAAACGAATTCGGAAGTGTGCGCAATCTCAAGGATCGAAGAACAGATCTCTTTGAGCTTAGACAAATCAATTTAGAGTAAAATTTAAGTGGTTAAAATGAACTATTATAAATTTCATTCACTTTACATGTATATACATTTAATTTTTATACCATGAGATCAATCAAAAAAATTCACAAATCAGAATATCGACCAATTGGAGATTTGGTGACCTACAGCCCAATGCCGACAAGGGAATTGAACCAGATTGATCCATTTATTTTCCTAAATCATCATGGCTTCCAGGTATATCCACCTCAAAATCAGGGATTGCCTTTTGGCCCGCATCCACATAGAGGCATGGAGACAGTGACTTTTATTGTGGCAGGAGATATAGTACACAAAGATTCCGAAGGCCATGAGTCTGCGATCACAGCAGGAGGAGTCCAATATATGACTGCAGGACGGGGACTAGTCCATGCTGAAGTCAGCAGTTCTGAATTCAAAAAGCAGGGTGGCGAGCTAGAGATTTTACAGCTTTGGTTAAACCTTCCTGCTTCGAAGAAAATGACCGAGCCCCGTTATTTGGGACTTCAGGAAGATGAAATCAACAATTTTGGGTTGGATGGAGGAAAGGTTAAAGTTCAACAACTTTTTGGAGAATGGGAAGGCGTCAAGGGTTCATTTGATCCTAGTTTTCCAATAACCATGAGTACTATTCATTTTCAATCCAGCGGAAAAATCTCAAAGTCCATCCCGGCTGAGGAAAATATATTTTGCTACGTGGTGAGAGGTACAATCAAAATCAATGGCACCGAAGTAAATCTTAGACATCTGGTGGAATTTGGAAATAATGGAATAGAAATCACATTTGAAGCTTCAGAAGACTCCATTCTGATTTTGGGACATGCTATACCATTCAACGAACCCATGGTAGCTCAAGGCCCATTTGTAATGAATACGGAGCAGGAAATCCGCGAAGCTTATCAAGATTATCAATCTGGAAAATTCGGAACTTGGAATCAGTAAACTAGATTCGGTTTTCTGATTTGATTTTTGAGGCTTGGTTTAAACCCTTTTGAAGTTTATTCAGTGCATCTAATGCTGCTTCAGATTTTTCATTGTCCACTGTCAATTCCAGTCCACAGGAAGGACATTGGATCTCTTGACCTGAAAGCAGATGTTCAATACTGACTATGATTCGGTGACTGCATACAGGACAACTTAGACCTGGTATCTTGGCAATAGAAATCTCAGGAGTAGGTTCTGGTATAATTTCAGCTGATTGATTTTCGGCCTTACCAAAAAGATTATTAAACCAACGCCTCAAAGAATCTAGAATACTTGCCATTATTTCTCCTTATTCGCAGAGTCCAGAATATTCAATAGTTGCACCATTCCGACTGCCAATTCAGATTGAGCTAATCTAATTTTAACATTCATATTCGAAGTAGCAGCGGTTGCAGGAGAATTGGAAGATGGATTTGCCTTTTTTGCAAAGATTGCTTTTAGCTGAACTCCTCTATAAGAAGACAAATCCCCAAGCTTTGAGCCTTCCTTTGGAGCTGGGGAAGATTCGGGCTGAGTCATCGCCAGATCAAATTCAATCTCAGCTTCGGCAACTTGAAGGGATGGAATAGGAATAATCGTCAAAAGAGGAACGGAGAGTTTTGCAATCTCTGTATTCCCATCTGCTTTGATCCGTTCATAACTGAAGGTGACATTTCTGATCGTACCATAGTCACCATCAATGTT
>JAFMBQ010000355.1 GCA_017858365.1 Algoriphagus sp.
AAGTGAATCCGCTTCACTTCTAGCTAGCAATTGATAATTAGCTTGATATGCTCGGTCTCCAAAGACTTCTAGTCGGGTTTTTAATCCGAACTGCTCGGCCCAAAATAGCATTTGAGATCCGGGTGATACAAAAATCGGAATTTGCTTAAAATGAAGCGAAAGCCATTCGCAGAGATTTTGAGCCAGCTCTGCAATGGCCATTGCATCATTGTATAGCGCTCCGTGAAATTTGATATGATCGATTGACATCTCCATTTCCCGAGCTATTCTTGAAAATAGCGTGATTTGTTCTGTGAGAGAAATAGCCAAATCAGCGAATTCCAAATTCATGGATTTTCTTCCAAAATTAGCTCGATCTGGATAGGAGGGATGCGCTCCTACTTTTACTCCGTTTGTACGTGCAAGTTTAAGGCTTGAAGCGATGCTTGCTTCATCTCCAAAATGTCCACCGCAGGCGATGCTGGCGCAGTCAATGAAAGGATAGATCTCTTCCTCACTTGGAATTCCTTCGCCTAGGTCACAATTTATTTTAGGGAGTTTGTTTGTTCTCATTTGGATAGAAAAATACTGAATTTATCTCCAAAGCTTACTATTTATGGGGAAAACTGATATTTGCATTGTTTCTTACAGCGAGAAATCTAGCTTATAAATTCTATGGCATGTGAGAAGAAGCTAATTTTAAATCACTTAATCTTCATATCTCATAGGTAAGTCTAAAAAGAAGATTTTCTGCGCCGCTGCGTCGCCACTAGAATTTGTATAAACCCTTTGATTTTACTAGTTAAAACCCTTCAGAGATTATTGTAGTATTTAATCAATTCATTCAACTGCTTTCCGTCGATTTTACCTTTGCTTAGCCGCAAATGATGCATGATTGCCAGAGATTTTCTCATCCGACTTTCTGGATTTTTAACTTTCGTGATTAGGTAAATTAGACTTCTTTGCTTCCCCGGAGTGAGGCTGGAGAAAATTCCCTTCGCTTCATCATCCTGATCCAGCATCACAGTAAATTCTTCTGGGACCTCATGCCCAAACTTGCTAGGATCGCGTTCGATTTTAATAGTAACTTGATTTCCCTCCTCGATTTTCAGTCTAGATCGGAGCTGTTGATTGATCAAAATGTACCAACAGGTTTTAGCTTTGAACAAGGCCATGTGATAGGGACCTGTTTGGTCTAGCCAAACCAAAACCCTTCGATTGTTTTCAACCATTAATTCCGTAAGAAATTCATCTGGTACAGGAATATGATACTGCCAATGGTTGAAATCAAACTTGCTTAAAATCCCTTGGAAATCTGTCATTATGAATTGCGTGCTTTCAAAATACCAACGTACCAAAATGTCAATTCGGGAAATAATGCTTCCCAGGATCTCCTCCTTTAAATCGTCTGGTAATTTTTAACTTCATTAAGCTGGGGAAGCTTGAAATTGATAATGAAAGTTGTTCCTTTTCCTTCTTCGCTTTTTACTCGAATAGATCCACCATGGCTCAAAATGATTTTCTGAGTGTTAGTTAATCCTAATCCTGTGCCCGAGTTTTTACTGGTATAGAATGGCTCGAAAAGTCGCTCCAAATTTTCATTTGAGATTCCGGTTCCGTTGTCTTCAATTTTGATTTCGCAAAAGTCCCCTTTTATGGCTGTGGAAAGTAATATTGATCCGATTTTATGGTTTATTGATTCAACACTATTTACGATAAGGTTAATCAAGGCAATTTTCACCTGTTCAGAATCTGCCTCAATCGTACAGAATTCAGGCTCATAATCTTTGATGATTTTGATTCCTTTCATTTCAATTCGGTCTTTCACTTTCTCTATAGCTTCGTCTACCAAGTTATTAATTGGATGAGAGGAAATATACAGTTCGGAAAACCGTGTGCTATCTAATAGCTGCGTTACCAGTTGATTTATCCGATCGCAATTTCGCTGGATGACCTCGATCAAGTCTCCGCTTTCTTTCAGGACTTCTTCCGGAAGCTCCATATGAAGTTGGTCAGCGGAAAGAATGATAGTAGTCAAAGGGTTTTTGACTTCATGTGCCAATAGTCTGGCAATTCTACCAGTTGCGGAAAATTTTTTAAGATTAAGATCTTCTTCTTCTTTGGCTTTAATAGCAGAAAGATCTTTAATCAATACTTGAAAAGTATTTTCATTCTGCTTTACTATGTTTACCAAGCCTTTGAATGTTTTCCCTGCTTTATTGATAAGAGTCGCTTCAAAATCAATGATTTCAAATTTGTTTTGAAGTTTTTCTATAATTTGTTTTCGAATGTCTTTCTCTTCGATCAAGCTTGTAAAAATGGGGAGATTTAATTGTGAAGAAATTTCCTCTTCAAATTCAAATTTAGAAATAGAACTAGGGTTAACTTCTAAAATATGACTTTCACTATCAATTAATAAAAATGGATCAGTGGCTCGCTCGAAAATAGATCTAAATTTTTCACCTTCAAGGTCCAGATTTTCTTTGATTTTACTATCTCTATATGCATATCTGAGAGTCCGGTCAAGTAAAGATGCATCAAACTCACCTTTGACTAAGTAATCCGAAGCACCAAGGTGTAGCGCTTCCTTATCTACGTTTCCGGAATCCATGCCTGTTAATAGGATAACGGCCACATGGGGTTGTTGGGATTTAATTTTTTTAATTAACTCCAATCCGTTGACATTGCCTAAGCGGTAATCCACTAAGTATATATCAAATGGATGTTTGATTTTTTCTAGTGCATCATCATAGGAAAAGGCATGTTTTGTGATGTACTCTGGCTCTTTGATTCTACTCAAATAGGTTTCAACTAAATGAAAATCAACTGGATCATCATCTACATACAGAATTCGGATTTGATTTTTATCCATGATATTTTATGTTGGGGGGTCTATTTTATTGGATCAATAGCACAGAGGAATTTAGTTAATTTTACCAAGCCTTTAAGTGTATCTATTTAGATGAAGAAGCTGTTGGGTCCAGTAATATATTCTGCCAAAATATATTACTTAAGACTCTAAATGGTAAAACTTTGACTTGTAAATTTTTAAATTCCTAGTGGTTTTTGTTTTCTAGTTAAGTGGTTTATCATTCCTTGTTTTGGTATGTTCAAGTTTAATTAGGTGATATACCAAATTGAGAACTTAGAATTAACAACAGGAAAGTATTGTTTAAGTTATTAAATTAATTTTATCCATCGCTGAAGTAGGTGGTGTTTTGCCCTGAAATTTCGACTTGGTCCTTTTTCTATAGGCTGAGTTAATTGAATTTTTGCAGAAAAACACTAATTTAATTATTCAGCTTAAGGAAAGTAACCTAGGCTCATTTTACTAAGCTGTTAGGTTTGCATTTATTACTTGAATCTGGGTATTGTCTTGGAAGAGTTTCCAATCCATTTTAAAAAGGATTTAACTAGTGATTTTTTATTTAACATAATTCTACAGAAAGATTTAGTCTCTTTCAAAAATTATTCGCTAACAAATGATTTCGTATTAAATGAGGGATAAACTACAATTCACCGAAATGCTGGAGTATTTCCTCAATATTCATAATTATTGCCCATTTTGGGGAAATTTTTATCTTTTTTTCAAATATTTATCTTATCTTGAGGTAGCTGCTTATCAGTCAATAAATTAGCTTAATACTTCCTAGAGCAGGTTTTATCATCGAGTGCTATATCGGCACAACTCTTGTTTTACTAAAAAATAATTTATTCATCTAAAAAAACAACATCATGAGTTCACTACTGTATTTTATCGCAATTATCCTTGTTATAGGATGGCTTATCGGAGTTTTTGCCTACAGTGCATCTGGTCTGATTCATGTACTTTTGGTGTTAGCTGTAATTGCCGTACTCTTCAGACTGATTTCTGGAAGGGGCGTTTAGGTGAGAAAATTTGTAAGTAATTGGAAATCATGATTTAAAAATTTCCAATTTAACTCTAAATAAAAAATTGGTACAGTCTAATTGAACGGAAAAAGCAGGTTTAATTGGCAGATAAAATCTCTCCTAATTTATTATATTAAAAAAACTAGTTTTTAGTTGAATTAAAAATACCAAAACTGAAATTCACTATAAATCTTAAAAATTTAATCTATAAAAAATGAAAAAGGAATATTTAAATCGAACTTTATGGATAAGTGGTGTTATTACCGGTGTAATCATTGGAGCTTATCTATATCGAAATCAAAAACATTTAGCTCCTCAGCAAAAAAAAATCAAAAACCTCATCGATGATCTAAAAAAAACTGCATTGGAATTGAGCTCTCAGGCTCTAAAGGTAGGCCAAGAACAATTGGAAGCTTCAAAAGCACAAGCTAAACAGACTATAGAATCAGTAAAAAAAACGAGCTGATAGCAAAATAATGATAGCAAGAGTCTATGGACCTGGCCTATTATTCTTAAAAAAAGTATCAAAACAATAAATATAAGCACAAAGTGACCGAAGAAAACTTAATTCTAATAGTTGACGACTCTACTGAAATTCAAGTTATACTAGCAAGATTTTTAACAAAAAAGGGTTTTACGGTGCTTTCTGCAGGAACGCTTCTAGAAGGGGTTACTATTTTTAGACAAATGAGGCCAAGGATCGTTTTCTTGGATGTGAATTTACCAGATGGTAATAGCTTGAAAGAATTGAAATCCTTTATAAATGTCACGGGCAAGAAAATTATCGTAATGAGTGCTCTAGATAATCAAGAAGTTCGAAATGAAGCCATGAATAATGGCGCGTATGATTTTTTAGGTAAGCCATTTAATCTTTCGAAATTGAATGAGTTAGTCCAAAAATAGATATATAATGAAACCA
>JAFMBQ010000356.1 GCA_017858365.1 Algoriphagus sp.
TAGAGCAACTGACTCATAATCAGTAGGTGCCTGGTTCGATTCCAGGTGGGCCCACGAAACCCTCATACAGAAATGTTTTGAGGGTTTTTTATTTTCTAAAAACTCAATTCTAATTGTTTGGATAGAACAACTAACTCCCCGAATACCTTCGGGGTAGTATGTGCTTGAGCCGATAGCTATCGGCAGATCCCATTGGCTCCACACGCCATTCGATTATTCGGATGGCTTTTGTTTTTTCAACCTCTTCAAAGCAACTTCCTTTTGTTCTAAGCCAAATGTTGTGAATTCAATCTTCGGAAAGAATAAACCAAACATTTTAACAAGGTATTTAAGCCATCTAATATCAGTCACCATCACATAGTGAGTCAGGCGACGGAGCATTTTAGAATCAAATAAAAAGGCTGCTTTTGCTGCTCCAAAACTTTTATATCCGCCGAATTGTGGGACAATTACCAGGACCCTTAGCTTTTGATCTGGTAATAACTTTGATTGAAAAGCCCCCAATTCAAGCATAAATAATCTTTCTATTACCCCATCAATGGTATAAACCAACAGACTTTCCTTAGCGTCAAAGTCAACTCGCATTTTTATTGGTTTTAAGTTAATCTTATTCCGATTTCAAAATATCCGCTGGACTGGCTTTGAGCACTTTCCAGATTTGAGAACTTACCGTCAGCCCTATTACTATAAGCAAAACCACTAATCCAGTACCCAGAGGAATCATACCCACTCCCGAATGAAACGCAAAGAAGCTGTCTAGGAATTGATTCACCACCACAAAGGCTAATCCTCCTCCTAGAATGGAAGCAATTCCCCAACTGATGAGATAGCGCTTGAATAGTTTTCTAGTCAGATCATTCGTCCCTGCACCGAATACTTTCCGTACACAGAAATCTTTGATCCTTGAATTAATATTCAAAGACACCAAGCCAAACAATCCCATCGCCGCTAAAATGACCGCGAGGACTGCCGCAAAAATGATGATGTGTTGGATACCACGAACATCGGAAAACTCACGCTCAAAAACATCTGCCTGAAGTTTGCCTTCAAATAGCCCGGCGGGATTTACTTCTCGCCAAGTTTTCTTCACCAGATCCATAGCCGAAAGTGCGGAGCCCGAGCTCATTTTGAGTGTCAAATACTTAAAAACACTGTCTGAGCCTGAACGAATGACCATCGGAACAATAGGTCGTTGGAAGAAGGTCGAATGGAAATCTTCCACCACACCCACAATTTGATAGTTGACCGAATCCAAAACAAAAGATTCATCTACCGGAAAATTCAATCCCAACTCGGTCATAAATCGCTCATTCACCAAAACGGACTGCTGCTGATCGGAAGCTAAATTTGCGTCCAAAAATCTTCCTGAAATCAACCGCAGATCAAGAACTTTCGCATAACTGGCCTCCGCTTCCAGGTAATCCACCTCATACTTTTGCGATAGATAGGTCACCTCTTTTTCCTCCGCTCCATTTCCAACATAATTTTCACTTCCACTAACCTCTTTTACTGCTGCTATTGCTGAGAGTTGATCTTTTAAGGTGAAATATGCTTTCGCATCGGGGACATTGACGATGATCTTATCCGAATTGTCATAGCCCCAATCTCGATTTTCATTGAGGTAATTGGTTTGGAGAAACGCAACTCCAGCCACGATGCTAATGATCGCAAGAGTAAACTGAAAAGTCAGTAAAACACTTGTCAAAAAGCTTTTACTTCCCATTTTCTGATTGCCATTTAAAATAGTCACAGGCTTGAAACCTGAAACAAAAACAGCAGGATAAAGACCGGATACCAAGGTGATGAATCCCATCAAGCCGATCAAAAACATCCAGATATAGGGGTCATGAAGCAAGTCAAGCTTCAGACTTTTCGAAGCGACTTGATTGAAACCCGGGAGCAATATAAATACTGCCAAAAGGCAACCGATGAATAACGCGAAAAAACAAACAATTAGGTTCTCACTCAGAAACTGTGCGATCAATTGACCTCTCCGACTTCCAATTACTTTTCTGACGCCAATTTCTTTTAGTCGACTAGTAGCCATCAAAATGGAAATATTGATGTAATTGAAAACTGCCAAAATCAGGATAAAAAGCCCGATCGCTCCTAACAAAATCTGGGGACCCAATCCTAAAAAATTCCGCACACCTTTTTCAATTTTCCCGATTTGATACACCAAATCGGTATAGGCAACTAAATCCAAACTGAGGTAAGGACTTTCCGAATTGATTTCGTTTTGTCTTTTTTTTATTGAGGCTAAACCTGCTTGAAGTTCAGTTGGGCCCACTCCTTTCTCCAATTGCACGAAAGTCCAGAGTTCAGAATCCCAAGAATCTTTCAGGGAGACTTCTGGTTTTGCTGATTCTATTGATTCCAAATTTACCAATAGATCAAAGTTGAATATTTCCATATCATTCAACTTTTTCATCACCCCACCTACCTTATATCTTTTCTCTTCTCCATCAGTCACCAAGCTGATCTCTTGGCCGACAGGATGCGTATCACCAAATAACTTCTCTGAAAGCTCAAAAGTCAAGATCACCTGATCCAGCTCAGTCAATGCTTGCGGATAGCCATACTCCATGCGATACACAAACATTTCCATGAAGCCAGGGTCAACATAATTAACGCGCTGGTAGAAGCTTTCAGTTTGATAGATCAAAATTGGAAATCCCTGTTTTACCCTACTTTGGGATTTTATTTGAGTAAATTCATTTGAGAGTAGTTCAGCGATTGGTTCTGCTACAGTGCCGTAGGTAACCTTACCTTCTTCCTCATCAATCGTATAGGTCAACTGATAGATTTCATTCTTATTGGGTTGTAGCATCCCTTTAAACCAAATGTTGGCTATAAAGAGATATGCTACTAGGCAGCAAGCTACTGCGCTGGCAAGCCCAAATACCGAAATAAAAGTTGTTGATTTCTGCTTGAGGAGATTTCTCCATCCGATTTTGAGGTAGTTCTTAAACATGGCTGTGGAATTTGAAGAATAGTAGCGGGTTTTAGTTCGTTTGATATTGCTCCATTTGAAGAAGCTGAGGACATGAATCCAAAATCGAAATCGGGAGTAAGCTAAGCCTTGCTCTTCCAGATTTAAGTAAAAAATCTCATAGGCATCTCCCTGTATTTGCTCGAGCTTGTCTGGAGTACAATAAAACTCCAGAAAGCGATCTGCCCATTTAGGCGGGAAATACTTCCGTTTAGTATCCATGAGAAAATTCTAAAGCGAGAGGAGGAATCTGATCATAAAGCCTATTTCGTAGCGCTCGTATTTCAGCAATTGCCGCTCTTCCATTCGCAGAGATTGCGAAAAGCCGCTTCCGCCTCCCTCCTCTTTCTTCTGTAGCTCCTCCCATCTTAGACTCCAAAAAGCCCTTTTCTTCTAAGCGATTCAACACCGTATGAATTGCACTGATGTTGACTTTTCTGCCTGTTTGATTCTTTATCTCTTCCAAGACAGATACCCCATAAGCGCCCGCTTCCAAAATCCCAACTGTGAGCAAAACCAACTCTTCCAATTCACCTAAATGATATCCCTTCATTTCTTGATCTGATTACTTTTACAAATATGAATCTAATATATTTGATCCTTATTTGTAAAACAAATAAATATGATAAAATCGAGTATGACTCAAAACGTCACACACTGGGATGATTATCCTAAATCAGAGATTCCATTTGGCCTAAAATAAAAATCATAACCACATAAAATAGAGGTGTTTAAGGCTGAAATAAGAAATGAAAAACACTTCCATTTCTTGAGAAAAATCTAGGTAATAAAGCTTCCAAGTATTGTAGATAATCGAGTTTTCGAATTTTTTCTCTGACAAAAGTCAGATCTCGAACTGAGTATTATTGGCTTTTTCGCCTTTAAGAGGGAATAGCTTGCGCTACTTAATCAGATTCAAATCAAACACCCACTTATGTCTATTTCTGCCAGCCAACACAGTTTTCACATCCCAGTTATGGGCCTTGGCTATACGGTTGATACACCGGTAAAAGTTGCCAAACTCGGAATTTCCAGCGTGGTCTCAATTATGGATGACCACCTTCTGGAAGATATGCGGAGGCTATACTGCCGCAAGAATCAATTGGAATATCTTGAAATCAAATCTGATTCGATTGATTCCCGAAGCAGGAGAATTACTGCATATTTGGATCTAATCGACCAGTTGGTAACAAACCAAGTAGAATATTTAAAACTGTGTGATTGGAGCTTAGACTCTGAATTTGCGAACTACCTTAGTTTGATCCCTCCAAAACACCCAATCCATGACTTACTGTTAGGTTATTTTAACTCAGATGTGCAGGATAAAGTGGATATAGGTGGGTCGATTAAATCCAAAATTGTCCCGGGAAGAATCGATGTCAACATCATGACAAAGGTGGATAAAATGAACTTCGACCAGGAAGGCAACCTACTCCCAAGAGAATATTCAGATGCCCTATCAGCTCTGAAAGGCTTCGCAAAAAGTAAGATCGAAGGCTCGGTTGTTTTTTCTGCCGGCATGAACCCCTCACTTTACGGTTATGCTGAAAATTTCGACTGCTTCTTTCCTGATCATCTGGGGAAAATTCAAAAAGGAATTATCCTGAAAGTGAGTGACTATCGCTCCGCGCTCATTCAAGGAAAGTTTCTTGCTAAAAAAGGGCTTTTTGTTTCAGAGTTCAGGATCGAATCAGGACTTAATTGTGGTGGTCATGCGTTCGCAACGGATGGCTTTCTGATCGGAACAATACTCGAGGAATTCAAAACCAATCGTAAAGAGCTTTATGATGCAATT
>JAFMBQ010000022.1 GCA_017858365.1 Algoriphagus sp.
GAATCAATGGAATGGAAAAGCTGTAAAACCTTTGATAGGCAAATCGCTCATCCCTTTACTTTCAGCAAAATCAAATTCGATTCACGATTCTACGTATGTCTTTGGATTGGAGCATGGAGGATATGCGATGATCCGGAAAGGAGATTGGAAAATCTTGAATATTGAAAGACCATTTCTAGTGGAGAATTTTCAGTTGATTAATCTTAAAATAGATCTCGCGGAGCAGATTGACTTAAAGGAATCGTATCCAGAAAAATATCAGGAAATGCTGGCCGAGTGGGAAAGCTTTTCCAAAGAAGTGGGTGTGGTAATCCCTACCCCAAAATCAGAAGACAAAAATTAACTAAGAATAAATGAAGTCAAGAATCGCAATTTTCTTTTCCCTTTCGATAGGCATTAGCCTTTTTTTAGGGAGTTATTATTCGCTGAATGCCCAAACCTATGGACAAAATGGGATGGTGGTATCCGATCACTACTTGGCTTCTGAAGTTGGAGTTGCCATTTTGAAAAAAGGAGGAAATGCCATCGATGCTACGGTAGCTATAGCTTTTGCCCTTGCGGTGACTCATCCTGAAGCTGGTAATATTGGAGGTGGAGGTTTTATCGTCTTGATGAAATCAGATGGCGAAGTGACGACCTTTGATTTTCGGGAAAAAGCCCCATTGGCGGCTAGTCCTTCCATGTTTTTGGATGAAAATGGAAAGATCAGAGACAATTCAAATCACAAGGGATTACTTTCTGTAGGCGTACCGGGAACAGTAGCCGGACTATTCCAAGCCCATCAAAAATACGGGAAGTTACCTTGGAAGGACCTGGTACAACCAGCAGTTGATCTGGCAAAAAATGGCTTTCTCATGTCTTGGGGTTTATATACTGCAGCACTTCGAGTTTCTAAAATGGATGCTTCCTATGACATCATGCAGCACTTCTTTCGTGGAGCCAATGGAGAAGTTGTAGCTCCGGGGGAACTTTGGAAGCAGGCCGCACTTGCCAACACGTTGGAAGCAATTCGTGATCAAGGAAGAGATGGCTTTTACAAAGGAGCAGTAGCAGCCGAGATCGAAAGCTACATGAAAGCAAAGGGTGGAATCATTACCCAAGAAGATCTTGCAACCTATGAAGCTGTGGAGCGGGCTCCGCTGAAAACCACGTTTAAGGGCTATGAGATTTTTTCTATGCCTCCTCCAAGTTCGGGTGGGGTGGCTCTGATCGAGATGATGAATCTGATGGAGGCGGCGGATATTTCCAAGGTGGAATTCAACTCGACCGCTTACGTGCATTTGGTAGCAGAGGCCATGAGACGTGCTTTTGCCGATCGGGCAGAATATCTGGGAGATCCGGAATTCAATTCAGATATGCCTATCGAGCATTTGATCTCTAAAGATTTTGCGAAAGCAAGATTTGAGAATCTTGACTTGACCAAAGCTTCGAAGAGTGATTCCTCGAAGTTTGGCCAACCCTATGGCGGAGATCATACCACTCATTTTTCAGTGATTGATAAGGCTGGAAATGCGATCTCACTTACTTATACCTTGGAAAATAGCTATGGAGCTGGAATGGGTTCGGATAAACTCGGCTTTATCTTCAACAATGAAATGGGTGACTTCAATCCTGTTCCCGGAGTGACCACTACTAGCGGCCAAATCGGAACAGACCCAAATCTGGTTGCTCCTGAAAAACGCATGCTTTCCAGTATGACACCAACCATTGTCGCGAAGGATGGCAAACCCTATCTTGTGATTGGAAGCCCTGGAGGACGGACGATTATTAATACTGTTTTCCAGACAGTCTTGAATGTGCTCGCTTACGATATGCGAATAGACCGAGCGATCGAAGCGATGAAAATCCATCATCAGTGGCTTCCCGATCAGATTCTTTATGAGCGAAATTTGCTTTCTCCTGATACACGTGATGCATTGGAGAAAATGGGTCACACCCTTCGTCCGACGACCAATATCGGAGTGCTGATGGGTATCACGTATGATGCAAAGCTTGGGATATTTGTGGGTGCTGCCGATTCGGCCAGTGAGGACGGAGCAGCGAGAGGGTACTAAATTTTAAAGGAAAATATTCCAATGGATAATTTAAAAGAAACGGGTTTAAAAAGAGAAATAGGCGTTTGGGGGCTTTCAGCTAATATTGTCAATATTATTGTTGGTGCTGGGATCTTTGTCCTACCGGCAATAGTGGCTGAGATCATGGGGTCTTCAGGCATTATTGTCTACCTGTTTTGCGGGTTTTTGATAGCATTAGTAATGCTCTGCTTTGCCGAAGCTGGCAGTAAAGTCACCCGTTCGGGAGGAGCATATGCCTATGTGGAAACTGCCTTTGGTCCTTATACCGGATTTCTGGCAGCAATATTTATGATTGTAGGAAGTGTATTTTCTGATGCGGCAGTAGCCAATGCATTAGTAGAATTAATCGGATTGGCATTTCCTGTTTTTACTGATCCAGTGAACAGATTCCTCTTGTTGTTTGTCCTATTTTCAGGATTAGCTTTCCTCAATGTCGTTGGGGTAAAACAAGGGATTGGGCTGGTTAAAATAAACACCGTCGCAAAACTCACCCCAATTATACTGTTGATATTTTTCAGTTGGAAAGATGTCTCATTTTCTAATTTGTACTGGGAATCGGCTCCTTCCTTTAGTCAGTTTGGCCAAGCTTGCTTGATTCTGTTTTTTGCCTTTCAGGGCGGTGATGCAGGACTAACTGTTGGCGGGGAGATCAAGGATCCTCAAAAGACTGTTCCTAAGGCAATTTTCTTTGGAATCTTCTTCGTATTAATTCTTTACGTTCTTATTCAAACCGTTTCTCAGGGAGTTTTGGGAGATCAATTATCAGAAAATAAGGAAGCCCCATTGGCGGCAGTGGCGAACATTGTTTTTGGACCGATCGGATTTACCGTATTATTGGTAGGCGCAGGAGTTTCAATGTTTGGGATGTTGAGCGGAGAAATATTGAATCTGCCAAGAGTTATTTTTGGTTTGGCAAGTGATCGGATAATCCCGATAGATAAATTGGCAGCTATCCATCCTAGGTTTAAAACACCATATTTGGCGATTTTAATTTATGCAGGCCTTGGTTTTACCCTAGCTGCATTAGGAGGTTTTCGACAGCTGGCAGTCATCGCTTCAGCAAGTATGCTTTTGGTGTATTTTGGAGTTTCCCTCTCAGTAATCTGGCTAAGAAAGAAGCAACAATTTAAGTCTGGAGATTTTAAAATTCCATTTGGGTACACTGTTCCAATATTGTCAGCTGGAATTATTCTCTTTTTCCTTTCCAATCTGAATGGATATGAAAAAACAGGACTTGTGATCTTCTTCATTGCACTGTCAGTAATTTATTTCTTGATGAAAGCGATTAAGACTAAAAAATTAAAAAAATGAAAGTCATCTTATCTGTACAAACCTTTCCCTTATCATGAAAAAAACCGCTATTCTCCTTTTTATGCTTTTTGCTTTTTTTTCAAGCATCCAAGCCCAGCAGAAAACCAACCTCCAGCCTCTCGATCTTTTTGATCTGGAATACATCTCAGATCCACAGATTTCTCCGGATGGGAGTAAAGTAGTTTACGTCCGAAACTTCAAGGATGTAATGACTGATCGAGATTATTCTAGCCTCTGGATGGTTAATATCGATGGTTCTCAAAATCTTCCCTTGACTCAGGGAAATCAGCGTGACTTTAGTCCAGTTTGGTCTCCAGATGGAAGCAAAGTAGCTTATCGATCTAATCAGCAAGATGAGAAAGTTAAGCTTTTTGTCCTCTACCTTGACAGTAAAGTTTCGGTGGCATTGACGAATTCTGCCAATGCTCCAGGCTCCGTTTCTTGGTCTCCAGATGGACAGAATTTGGCATTTACGTCCAATGTGCCTGCGGTAAAAAAGTCAATGCTAGTTATTCCTTCTGCTCCGGCTGGAGCCAAGTGGAATGAAGCACCAATCTTCATTGATGAGTTGAATTATCGTGGGGATGGGGCTGGCTACCTGAAGCCGGGCAATCAGCAGATTTTCACGATTGGACTAGCTGGAGGAACAGCCAGACAGTGGACTTCTGACGATCAAGACTATGGCTCTCCGGTTTGGGCTGCAGATGGCAAAAGCCTGATATTCGCTGCTAATCTGCATGAAGACAACGAACTGGTTCCCAATAATTCGGAGATTTACCGACTCAGCTTAGCCGATGGTAAAATTACCGCTTTGACTTCCCGTTTTGGTCCTGACGGAGATCCCACGATTTCACCTGACGGGAAACTAATCGCCTACACCGGAAATGATGATACCTTCCAAGGCTATCAAGTTCGCAATCTATATGTAATGAATGCCGATGGCTCAGGAGTCAAAAATATTACAGCGGATTTGGATCGGGATGCTGGCAATGCACAGTGGGAGTCTAATGGGAAAGGAATTTACTTCCAATACGATGAAAAGGGAGACACTAAAATTGGGCATGTAGCCCTTACCGGCAAAATCAGAACAGTAGTCGAAGGGCTCGGCGGACTAGATCTGGGAAGACCATACAATGCAGGTTCCTACTCAGTTTCTAGCAGCAACCGTTTCGCATATACCCTTGGCGGTGGAGATCATCCCGCAGACTTAGCCGTATGGGTAGATGGTACGAGCAAGCGAATTACTTCGGTGAACGATGACGTGTTTTCCTACCGAGAAATCGGAAAAGTTGAGGAGCTTTGGTGGAAATCTTCTTTTGATGGTTTGGACATCCAAGGCTGGATCGTCACTCCGCCAAACTTTGACCCGAGCAAAAAATACCCCTTTATCTTGGAGATACATGGTGGACCTTTTGCCATGTACGGCAATTCCTTCTCCTACGAAGTGCAGCAATACGCTGCTGCTGGCTATGTGGTACTTTACACCAACCCAAGAGGAAGTACGGGTTACGGACAGGAATTTGGCAACTCGATTCACCATGACTATCCCAACCATGACTACGAAGATCTGATGTCTGGCGTAGATGCGGTGATCGCTAAAGGCTATGTGGATTCCAATCAACTCTTTGTAACCGGAGGATCTGGAGGAGGAGTATTGACTGCATGGATCGTAGGAAAGACTAATCGCTTCAAAGCCGCTGTAGTTGCTAAGCCGGTGATCAACTGGACGAGTTTTGTGCTTCATGCTGATAACCCAGCATTCTTTGCAAAGTATTGGTTTGGTGCCATGCCTTGGGAGGATCAGGAAAATTATTGGAGAAGATCTCCGCTTTCGCTGGTAGGAAATGTGAAAACCCCAACGATGCTATTGACTGGTGAGCAGGACTTCCGAACACCTATTTCAGAGTCTGAGCAGTATTACGCAGCGTTGAAACTTCAAGGGGTAGAATCTGCTATGGTACGAATTCCAAATGCATCACATGGTTTGGTTAATAGACCAAGCATGTTGATGAGTAAGTCTGCGGCGATTTTAAGTTGGTTTAATCATTACAGGGATCAGCAATAGGCTGATCTTTTTTCAAAAGATAGTCTGATTACTCTTCTATCCACTCTCCAATAGGAGTATTTTCGGCAATTTGCAAAGACATACCTTCGGAAATCTCCCGACCATGCCCGTTGAAGTTTAGGATCCTACTGTCCCTAAGATGTATGATGATAGCCACACAGGTGTCGGTACAATAGATTCGGATGTTACCGACATGAATGTCGCTAACATTGAAATAGTTTTCAAAAACAAAATGCTTCCCTAATGGCCTTTAAATCAGCTCAACCATACAATGATTTACCCTCGTTGCCGCCCGAAAAGGAAGCATGGGAAACCCTGCCTGTGTATAAGATTTTGGCAGAGGCCAGAGCTGCCATGGCTGAGCTGAAAGGTAGAATGCCTATTATTCCTAACCCCTTGATGCTCATCAATACTTTGGTGTTGCAGGAAGCGAAGGAGTCATCATCCATCGAAAATATTTTTACTTCTTCGGATAAACTCTATAAGGCATTTGCCTCAACAACAACTGAGGCTGATCCACAAACAAAAGAAGTCCTGCGCTACCGCACTGCCCTGTATGATGCTTGGCAAGAGCAGCAAGAAAGTGGCATAAACCTATCACTTTTGGAAAATATTTACCGTAAAATCAAAGACAAAGAAGATGGCGTTAGAGATACGCCTGTGTATATCGGTAATCGCTTTCAAGTGGTCTATACGCCACCATGCTGTCATGATGTGCTTACAGAGAAATTGAATAATTGGCTCCACTTTTCTAAGACCAATGATGGTATAGACCCTCTGATAAAAATGGCTATACTACATTATCAGTTTGAAGCCATTCACCCTTTTACTGATGGTAATGGTAGAACTGGAAGAGTTTTGAATATACTCTACCTTACCCAGACTGGCATTATTGACCAGCCCATACTCTACTTGTCCCAATACATAAATGCATTTAAATCAGATTATTACAGGCTACTTCGCGGAGTAACCGAGAATGGCGAATGGGAAGCATGGTTGGTGTATATGCTTACCGCTGTGGAAGCTACCGCGATTGAAACTCTGAATTTGATCAATCAGATTTATGATCTACTCCAAAGTACTATAGAGAAAGTAAAAATTGAAGCAGCCGATATTTACAGCCGAGAGTTAGTTGACTTGCTTTTTGTACAACCCTATTGTAAAATCAGCTTTTTGGTGGATAGTGGTGTTGCGTCAAGAAATACAGCCAGCAAGTATCTCAACCGTTTGGTGGAATTAGACATCCTTGCGTTAGAAAAAATCGGAAATGAATCGCTTTATCTTAATAAGCAACTATATAAACTATTGAGTAAATGACACTCTTTGCACAAAATATTGCTAAAACTGCGTACTTGACTTTTGCTATGCACATATCTTGTGCATATCTACAAACCATCGCACAAAATGATGTAAATTCTGTGCGCTAAATAAAAACAGTGCACAGTACTTGCTCACATATTGGACCAAGAAGTCCGGGATCTGGCTGATTCAGTCACAACTTTTTGTCACTTTACCAATTGAATAGTATGGAAGAAAATCAAGAATTGTCCGATACAGACAAGGACATCTCAAACGAAAAGCTACTGAGTTCGCTGAAAAAGAAAAACTGGAAATCGTATTTCAAGGAATTTTTCATGCTCTTTCTGGCGGTCTTTTGCGGATTCTTGGCAGAGAATTATCGGGAAACCCTGAGTGTCCAAAAGATCGAAATGGAATACATGCTTTCCCTGATTGAAGATCTGAAAACCGATACTTCGAATCTTAAAACTTACATCGCTTTTAAGAGAGAGAAGTCCTTTCTAATGGATTCTCTGGCAAAAATGATGCTTTCAGAGGAGAGAAATCTCCATGGCAATCAGATCTATTATTTCGCTAGACAAGTATTTGATGAGAAGCCTTTTGTCTATTCCGATGGTACCATTCAGCAGCTAAAAAATGCAGGGAATCTTCGTCTGATCCAAAAAAGAAACATTGTTGATCAATTACTCAAGTATGAAAAGAAAGTGAGGATATTGGAAGAATGGGACCAGAATGAAAACAATACCAAATCCACCTTCAGAGAAATGGGAGGAAAAGTTTTTAATTCCAATGAACTGAATGCGACTATGGATGCCAATATGAAGTTCGTCCTGCCTACAACGAATCCCCAGTTGATCACAGATGATTTCAGTACCCTTAATGAGCTGGCATTTCAGATTCATTTTTTATCTAAAATGTCCCTTGGAAATAGTAAACGAGCGGAATCTATACGAAGAGATGCCGCCGATTTATTGGAATTGATCCACACTGAATATAAGCTAAATTGACCATGGGAAAATCGTCAAAAATCCAAGCTAAGCCGGCGGAAGAAAGCCAGCCAATTCAGCATCTTAATTCTAATAAACGAAACTGGAATTCCTATTTCAAAGAATTCTTTATGCTATTTCTAGCGATCGTTCTCGGGTTTTTTGTCGAGAACCAACGGGAATCCTATGTGGAGAATAAAAGTGCTGATGTCCTGGCTCAATCCATGTTGGAGGATTTAAAACAAGACCGGGTCGCATTACAGGAAGCCATACGATTCGCCCAAGAAAAAGACGATCAGATTCAAAATTTCCTTCAGATGCTTCACACGCCAAGAGTCTCTTGGGATACCCTAGCCATCTATAAAAGCATGACGAAGGTTTTTACCACTTTCCCTTTTTCACCAACAGACGGGACCTATTTGCAAATGAAATCATCAGGTACGCTCCGGTTTTTCAATCAAATGCTGGTGAATAAAATGAATGCCTATGACAATCAGCTCAAGAAAACAGTTTTTAGGGATGAAATTGTCGAAAAGGCGGAATGGGAGCTTGTTCCAGTTGCTGCTACGCTAATCAATTTTGAGGTAACTGGTGAATTACGTTTCAATAGGCCAGTTACTAAGGAAATGTACCTCAAGATTCCAGATAAAAATACATTGGATGTTCTCATCAATAAAGTCGCGGTAGTCCGAACGATGATGGGACGCTCGCTACAGGAGTATGAGGCCCAACTTACCTTGGCGGAAGAACTTATTGCCGAACTAGAATCTCGGTGATGTCTGAGAAAATTCGGATATTGATACAACCTTAAAAAGATGAATTATGATTACGCTAGCTATCAATGGGAAGGAATTTGAAGTGGATGCTCCTGCAGGAATGCCCTTGCTTTGGGCGATTCGTGAACAATGTGGTTTGACGGGTACCAAGTTTGGATGTGGCATAGCCCAATGCGGTGCCTGTACCGTGCATTTGGATGGTCAAGCTATTCGCTCTTGCATTACTCCAGCAACCTCTGCTGAAGGCAAACAAATCACTACGATTGAGGGAATAGCTCCAGATAAGGACACCTTACATATTGTCCAGCAAGCTTGGATTGAAGAACAAACTCCACAATGCGGGTATTGCCAATCCGGTCAAATCATGTCAGCTCTGGCACTACTCAATACTAATCCTGCTCCAAGTGAAGAGGAAATTGATGCAGCTATGTCCGGGAATATTTGCCGCTGCGGTATGTATGGGCGAATCAAGTCTGCTATCAAACGTGCTTCTGAATCACTTCAATCTTCTACCACTCCTGAAATTATTTAGCGATGAAAAAATGGACTAGACGCGCATTTATTGGCGCAGGAGTTTTAGCAAGTGGTGCAGTGGTGATCGGGATAGCTATCCGACCTGGAAACCGATCCTCAAAAGTGGCAGGCCTGATTGCCGACAAGGGAGAAACAGTCATGAATATTTGGTTGAAAATCTCTCCGGATAATACGGTCACAGCAATCATTCCCCATGCAGAAATGGGACAAGGAGTACACACTACCTTGGCGATGATGCTTGCAGACGAGATGGATGCAGATTGGTCAAAGGTGAAATTCCAGGAAGCACCCGTGGATAAAGAGTATGCAAATTATATTTTAGCCAAGGGATTCATTGCAGGTGATGCGTCGTTCCCCAAGTTTCTCGAAGGAACGATTGACGGAGTATTTCTTACCGCGGTGAAATCGATGAATTTTCAGATTACTGGAGGATCTGCTTCTGTAAGATTTACGGGTCAGCAAGGCATGCGAATCGCCGGAGCTGCTGCCAAATCCATGTTGCTCCAGGCTGCGGCTGATAGTTGGCAAGTTCCTGTTGATGAGCTGAAAGCTCAAAATAGCACGATCTCACATCCGGCAAGCAATCGCTCGGCGACCTATGCGGAGCTCGCGCCAGCAGCAGCCCAAGTTAAAGCACCGACACGACCAAAACTCAAGACTCAGGAGGAGTTTACCATCATGGGTACCTCTAAACCTAGATTTGATATTCCAGCTAAAGTCACAGGAGAAGCTCAATTTGGAATGGATGTGCAGGTCCCGGGAATGAAATATGCAACGATTAAAGCTTCCCCAGTTTTTGGAAGTAAAGTGAAATCTGTAGATACTATGATCTCCTCAAGTCAGCAAGGAGTAAATAAGATTTTGAATTTGGGAAATGCGGTTGCCGTCATTGCCGATGGTTACTGGCAAGCGAAAACAACGCTAGATGGGCTTCCTATTGAATTTGAATCCTCAGAAAACAACGGACTTAGTCAAGCCGATATCATCAATGGGTACAAGAAAGACATGGATACAGCTTTGGAAGAGGATGACTTGGAGCTGCATTTCAAAAAAGGAGATGCAGCCGCTGAGCTAGAGGGAGCAGAAACCTTGGTGGAGGCAGAATACGAGCTTCCTTTTCTGGCTCACGCCACCATGGAGCCGATGAACTGTACCGCTTGGGTGCATGACGGGAAGTGTGAAATTTGGTGTGGAAGTCAAAACCCGCTTGGGGTAAAAGCTGCTGCTGCAAAATTATTGGACATAGACTTCGATCAGGTCACGGTTCACAATCAACTTTTAGGAGGTGGATTTGGTAGAAGATCCGAAACAGATGTCATCGAACAAGCAGTATTGATTGCGAAGGAAGTGGACTTTCCGGTGAAATTAATCTGGTCCAGAGAGGAAGATACCCAGCATGATGTCTATCGCGAAGCGACCCTAAGTCGGATGAAGGCCGGGTTGGATAAATCTGGGAACCCGGTTGCCTATACGCATCAGTTTATATTCAAACATCATCCACCGGAAGCGGCAGATGTCCCTTACGATATTCCTAATCAGTTGATTCAGTATTCTAATCCGACCACCTATGTGCCTTGGGGGAATTGGAGAAGTGTGGATCACTCTACCCATGGATTTTTAACGGAGTCATTTATAGATGAACTAGCCTTTGCAGCAAAGCAGGATCCTTTTATCTATAGAAAAAATCTTTCTAAGAATAATCCCCGATTCCAAGCTGTTCTGGATTTGGTGAAGGAAAAATCAGGCTGGGGAACAGCACTTCCAGCAAATTGGGGTAGAGGAATAGCCATCGCCCAATCCTTTGGAACTATCGTAGCTGAGGTTGCCGAAGTGGAGATAAGTGTGGAAGGAAAAGTAAAAGTTCATCGTGTAGTCTGTGCAGTTGATGCGGGCTTTGCAATTCATCCGGATGGATTCATTGCGCAGATGGAGAGTGGAATTATCTACGGTTTGGCGGCTGCCATGACAGGAGAAATCACGATTGAAAACGGGGCTGTGGCGCAGAGCAATTTCAACAACTATCCAGTGACCCGAATGGATGAAGCGCCAAAGATCGAAACTCATATCATCAATTCTGGAAATCCTCCAGGAGGAGGAGGCGAACCGAGTACACCTGTCATTGCGCCAGCGGTCACGAATGCCATTTTCAATGCAACCGGGATTCGAATTCGTCAATTGCCTATTTCAAAAAATGATTTGAGAGAAGCGATCCGGAAAACGACTTAAAGAATTTCTTCTGCGAATTAATAAACCTAGTTTTATCAAAACACCTAAACCTAAAACCACGTGGGACTATTTTGGAACCTTATCCAACAAAGCCAGATTTCTGACCAAAAAGGCAGGGCTGAAACCTTAGAAGCGAGAGTCGCTTTCCTCGAATATGAACTTCAAAAAACCAAAGACCTTTTAATCAAAACATTGAAAGTGCTGGAGGAACAAAGTGGAAAGGATATCAACGGAGATGGGAAATTGGGCTAAACGGAGTTTTTGATTCACTACTATATGATTTCTCTTTTCAGAAAAATCTGCCTAAAACTACTTTCCCAAAAATCAAACAGAAAACCAGTTTCTACCCTGATATATGGTCGCTGCCAACTTTCTGCTTTTTAAAATCTATTAAAATCACTGTTCCATTACTTACATCCTGGATCAATTTTCCATCAATTTGACGGGTAAGCAAATCCACCAACTGGGTGCCAAAGCCAGTGCCTTTGGCTTTTGCATCCAAAGGTTTACCCACTCCATTATCAGAGATTTTAAGTTGAAAATTGTTATCATTCAAGTTTCTTAAACTTAGCTCAATGTTGCCTTTTTCACCTTTAGGAAAAGCGTATTTCAATGAATTGGTGAGTAGCTCATTTACAATCAAGCCTAGAGGCATAGCCGTATCAATATCTAATTCAAATTCTTTCATTTCAAGAGTTACTTTTATCCTTTCTGATTCATTGTATGAGTCCAAAATATTAATGCACAGGGTCTCGAAATAATTTTTCATTTCAATAAATGCCAAATGCTTGCTTTGATAAAGTTTTTGGTGCAAAATACCCATGGATTGGACTCTGTTTTGGCTTGCTAACATGAGCTTCTGCATATTGGGATCGTCTATTTTGGCAGACTGCAAGGCGAGCAAGCTCGACACTACTTCCATATTATTTTTAACACGGTGATGTATTTCCTTTAGCAATAATACATTCTCATTATTTTTTGAGGAAAGTTCATCTTTGGTTTTAGTCAGGTCCTTGATCATGACATTAAGTTGGTGAGTTCGTTCTCCCACCTCTTGCTCCATATCAATAAAAAGTCTACCATACTGATTGGTGATATATATATAAATACCTAATGGAAAACTGATATATAGTAATACAAGGTCTAAATAATATAAGGAGGTGTTTAAGGAAATGATATCGGCATCAACCATCCTATTGACCAATAGGAAAACAGAAGTACCAATGGCTCCAAATGCAACATAACGTGCTCCTCTATTTTTTTCCTTTATGGCTATTCGCATGATGATTACCATAAGAATGATGACGGCAAGTATGATGGTAGCGTCGAAAAAAATGAAATTGAAAACATTAATAAAATAATTGGCAGTTCTTAGGATCGCAAACCAAGCCAGGTACTTGGTCCAGTAGAATTTTTGTATTCTAAATAGAGAACTTAGAGAATAGGGTAAAAACCCATAACCCAAACCAAAAGCAGTGGAATTTAAAATCCCACTTATAATTGGATTGGAAAAACCGTTGAGATCTACAAACAAAAGTATATGGGCGCAAATTGCGGCACATAAAAACAGAAAGGTGATCAGTATAATCACAAGGTTACTCTCCTCTTTCCTGAATTTGAAATAGAGTAGAACATGTAATAGCAACAATATAGAAAGCATTACCACTATTACTGACAGCGTAGAAAGGCTATTTGCGTATCGACGATCGGAAAATTTAGCCCGGACGTCTGAAGAAAAACCAATGTTAAAGCCAAGATTTTCAGAAAAGTACCTAAATGTCTGCTGGTTCTTTTTTGCCTGATGGTTCGAAAATCTAATAGCCAATGTATGTGTGTCTTTTGGCATAATTTTCAGTGGCCTGTCTCCATCATAGTCGGGAATGTAGGTTTTTTCCAGTTGGCTATCCGGCGAAAAATTTCCGTAGGTAGATACGAGCTTTCCGTCTAAATAAATTTCAGCTGCCCCCCAAGAGTAAAAGTATAATCTTTCAATACTTTCAAGTGTGCTTGGGTCGACGGTAAACGAGATTCTCCACCAGCCATAGCCCTTCCACAAGCTATCTGGCATCTGGTCTGCTTTTAATCCAATAGGGTCTAAATTGTACCAACTTGCATCATCAAAGTTAGGATTGGCCCATTCCAAACTATCACCAGATTGATACCTCCAACTGTCCTTGAATTTTAATTCGAGCAAACCTTCTTTAACTAGGCTAGCGTCTAAATGCGGCTTTTGTGCATAAGAATCTAAGGTCCCAAAACAGAAGATTATAAAGACAGAAAGAGAAAAGTAAAGAAATTTAAGTAAAATTAATTTCAGATGAATTGGGTGGCTATCCAGCATTACTCAAACATAAATTTAATTTTTGAAAATAGGTACTTATAAAGGACCTTTTGCTAGTATATAATATTAATTTGGTGCTCAAGGTGGTTTCTTATGAATCCAATTATACTTCTAGATCTTCATCCGAAAAGTAATTCTGTTCATTCGGGAAGCTATAAGCGAATTTCGTCCAAAGCTGTCGAATAAAACTCACTGGATAGGTGAGTTTTATGGTTAATAATCTGGGTGGGTAAGGTAATGATTTACCAAAATGATTGGGTTAAGTTTGGCTTCCATCGAATGCAGGTTTTCCGGGCGATTTACACTAGATTTTCAAATAAGAATAGGTAAGGCCCTGAGCTCTCAATTCGGTCTTAAGTAAGAATTAAGCAGAACCACTACGCATGATCTCATTTTTAAGAAAAATCCGCCAAAAACTCCTCACCCAGAATCGGGTCACTCGATATATGGTCTATGCCTTGGGAGAAATCTTTTTAGTAACTATAGGAATTCTAATTGCCTTGCAGGTGAACAACTGGAATGAAAATCGGAAGACTGGAATCTTTGAAGATGAGATTCTTTCGCTAATTGATCAAAATCTAACGCGAGATTCTGTCTTGATCACCGCTGAACTTCAAAATGCCATTCTAGCCGTTCAATTCACAGATTCAATTTTAAACCAGGTAGAGCGAGGCATTTATGATGAGCGATTAAATGTATGGATGGGAAAAGTAGTCACCTTCGAGCGTTTTAAGTCTCAATCCAGTGCCTTTGAAGTATTGAAGTCAAAAGGAATTGAAACGATCTCAGACAAGGAGCTTCAGTTGAACCTGATCTCCTATTATGACGAAACTTTATTCAGGGTCTATGAAGCTTTGAACGATGTAGAAGACTTTTTTAATGTGGATTGGATCCCGGTGATCAAAAATGATTTTAATGATTTCTCCTACAGAGTTCGAATGGAGCCTAGAAATCCAATCCTATTTTTTGAAAATCCCAGCAGTATGGTCCTATTTAAACTCTACAAAGATAATCGAGAGCAGGGGTCTGTCCATCGAATGAAAACTGCGCTAGATGAAATATCTAAGCTGAGAACCTTGATTAAAAAACAGAATCCATGATCTCCTTCTTCCGCAAAATCCCCCAAAAGCTTCTTCAGGAAAACCCGTTTACCAGGTATTTGGTCTATGCGATAGGGAACATATTTCTTTTTGAAATCTGGGTGAGTAGTCCCTTTAGGGGCTCGATATTGGTAGAACAAACAAATAACCAAACCCCCTCCGTGCCTTTAAGTACGTGATATATTTTATAGCTATGTCAAATACCTACACACAAATTCATATTAAGGTAGTATTTGCAGTTCAAAATCGAATATCTCTGATCGGAAGTATTTGGAAAGAAGAACTTTATAAATACATCACCAGAGTGGTACAAAATGACTAACAAATGATCTCATTTTTCACAAGGATCTACTGACAAAATACTATGAATCGAATTTTCATCACACTCAAGAAAAAATGGCCGGAATACATCCTGGAAATCCTAGTGATTACTATAGGAATTCTTGGGGCTTATGCGCTAAACGATTGGAGTGCAAATAGAAGCAGGAAGCAAACTGAGCTAAAAATCCTCAAGGAAATCAAGTCCAATTTGGAATTGGATCTAATCGATCTCAATGAGAATAGACAGGAGCATTTTACTAATCTAAAAGTGTTAGATAGCTTAAATCGAGGAGAGGAGTTTCAGCTTACCAAGGAGCAAGTTGCTCTAAATTTCTATGGCGCATTTCGGGATTACATTTATACGCCTCAGCGAAGTGCGATTGAAACTTTAACGGCGAAAGGAGTCGACTTAATCACTGATGATTCCTTGAGAATTGATATCCTGAGATTATACGATTTCTATACTACCGCTCTGGTCAAGATGGAAGAGGAGTATCAGCCTTCTCAATTCACAGCTGATTTCAGGTATATTCAGGATAGATACTATGCGCGTTTGGATATCACTGCAGATTCATTGCGAGTTCAGCCTATTTTCTCAGGCTACGATTGGTTGAAAAATCAAGATGTCACTATCCGCATAGATCGGACGATGATGCAGCGCAGGTGGATGGTCAAACGATATGATGAATGTATCCTGAGGGTTCAGGAGACGATAGACCATATAGATCAAAAATTGAAAGATTGATGAAAAGAATCCTCTCCACACTTAAAGAAAAATGGCCTGAGTATATCCTAGAGATTATGGTGATCACCATCGGGATCTATGGGGCTTTTGAATTAAATAATTATGGAATAAATAAGGACCGGGAAAGAATAGAGCTTGAAATCCTCAAGGGATCCAAAACAGAGCTAATTGCCGATCTGAAGGATATTACTATAAATATGGAGGACCTGAGAAAAAGCGAGGAGGCTTTTGACCTGATCCTTGATGTCTTGGAAAATGACGGGCCTTACCATGATTCCTTGAGTAAGCATTTCAATTACACCTTGCTTCCCATGCATTTTGTGCATTCAACCAGTTCGTTCGAAACCCTAAAATCCAAAGGATTGGATATTATTTCCAATGGGGACCTTCGTACTAAGTTGATTTCACTCTATGATTCTCAGTATGATTTATTCCTTCAGGCAGAGGCAGAGGAATTGGCCGAAGTGCAATATGGGATGAGGCATATTCTGTCTGGTAGGTTTGAATCAGCGTTTAATTACGATGGGACCTTTGCAGGAAAAATGGTCCTCTTAGATTTTGAATCCCTCAAAAAGGATCAAGAATACCTTTACTTTATCAAAACCCAGCAGAATAGAACCCGATCCTATCAAAGCTACTTTTATGAAAGCTTGAAAAACTCGGTGGAATCTATGATTCGGGATTTGGACACCGAAATCAAAAGACTCGAGCGATAAAAGGATTCCAATCTTTCTCAAAGCAATTTAAAATGATCTCACTTTTTCGAAAAATTCGTCAAAAGCTCTTTAATACCAACCGATTTACGGCCTATCTGATTTATGCTGTCGGAGAAATCATCTTGGTAGTAATCGGGATCCTGATTGCCCTCCAAGTGAATACTTGGAAAGAAGACCGTGCAGGGCGACAAGCTGAAATCAACTTCTATGAAGCGGTTTTGACAGATCTTCAGGAGGACAAAACAAAAATTCTTGCACTTAAGGAATTTTACGAGCATCGAAAAGAGGTTTGTACCTGGCTACTTACTCGAGTGAGAAACCCAGAAATCCCGGTGGATCCAGTCGCTTTTGGTCAACATGTAGAACCGCTCTATTACAATGAGACAGCACTAAGTTTTGATGCCACCTTTGATGCAGGTAAAAACTCTGGGGCTTTCAATCAATTTAGCCAAAAAGAGCTTCTGAAGGGTTTGATCCAATATTATTCCGAATTTGGACAGCTCGAAGATGTCATGACTTCCACGTTGAGAATCATCGAAAATGAGTTTGAACCACTGATGTCGCCACTTCCCAAAAATTACTTAACCGACAGCTCATCTAACTTGGTGATAGCAGAAGGGAGCAACAAATTGTTTTATGCACACTTGGGAACAGTCAAAGATTACCGAAACATAAATTCGGAGGAAGTTATTCGAGCATTCTTGCAGAAAACTGAATTCGAATCCTATCTAGTAGGTGACTTGGGAAGAGCTTTTCATACGCTGGCAAGATTAGATAATAGGCTAATTCAAATAGATTCATTGGCTACTGAAATAGATAATTTCCTAAATGAATAGCCCTACTTGGATTTTGATTAAATGTGGAGCGGTAGAAAATAAAGTTGCTCTACTCCATTTAACAAACCTTCCAATTAATCTCAACCGCAATAATTTAAGCGCAAAGTCAAAAACATTGTGTTTATAAAAGATTTTTTTAACTTTCTAAAGTTGAGGGTTCTTCCAGATCCTTTGATTTTTTGCAGATAGTTTTAGTAGCCACTATTATTTTTCCTTAGGGTCGGCTTGTTGAAAGTTGACTTATAACTTCTAAATGCTGTATCATGAAAAAACTATGTCTTGCCGTTTTGGTAGCGGGCTTATTCGCCGCATGCCAAAAAGCCCCTGTTCGCTATACCCAGCAATCTGCTGAAATAGACGCTGTCAAAGCGATGTATGATGCCTACCTGGCAAAAGATTGGGAAAAATTCCAAACTTATTATGCTGCTGATGCAAAGATTTTTTGGAACAAAATGGAGAGCGATCCTCAAACACTTCAAGAGTTGATAGCTCAAGAAAAAGAAAGCCTAGAGGAATTGACCACCTACTCTCAAGAGCATTTATCCTTTGAGATGGTACTGGATGATGAGGGAGAAACTTGGGTCAACTATTGGGGAATCTGGCGATCAACCTTGAAAATGAACGGAAAGTCCTACGAAACTCCTATTCATGAAACTTTTCAATTTATCGACGGGAAAATCATCAAAGAATACGGCTATTGGGATTCTTCCAAGTTTGCGATGGCTGAAATGGAGCATAAAATGAGGACGGATTCTACGATGATGATGCCTTCAAACTGAGTCAAAACCTGTTAAATCCGGCGGATCGATTTGATCCGCCTTCCTTTTACCTGATTCTTAGGCCGATTTGGCTTCACTATTTCCAATATGGACCTGCCGAATGGCTCTGGAGAAATCTGAGTTATGGCAAAATCCATGGATTCTGGAAGATGCCAGCTCAAACACTTTAAAATTTTACTAATTACAAAATAGATTTTTATGAAAATATACTTATCACAGGTTCCAGCCGAGGAATAGGTTTAGAAATCACTCTTGCATTTGCTAGGGCAGGTTTTCAGGTTTTTGCTACCATGCGAACTCCCGCTAAAGCGGCAGAACTCTTAGCTAGGATTAAAGCAGAATCGCTGCCAATCACACTTCACGAAATGGATGTGAATTCGGATGAATCAGTAAAGTCTTGTATCAGCGGAATTCTTAAAAATCATGGGCACCTTGATGTCCTAGTCAACAATGCCGGTATTGGCTTGAATGGATCCATTGAAGAGATGCCCATTTCAGATTTTAAGGCAGTGATGGAAACCAACTTCTTTGGAGCTGTCCGCTGTATCCAAGGGGTCATTCCTTCGATGCGGGAGCGAAAAAGTGGTTGCATCATCAACGTCACTTCCGTTTCAGGGCGCTTGACTTCCTCTCCTTTGGGCTGTTATTCAGCAAGTAAGTTTGCCCTAGAAGCAGTCAGTGAAGCACTTGCTCAAGAAGTCAAACCATTCAAGATCCGTGTGGGAATCGTAGAGCCGGGAATCATCGATACAGATATGGCGCATGAGATTGAAGAAGAACATGTCTCCATCTACCCGAGCTCCAAGCGTATCGCAGATCTTTTCTTCGCTTCTTTGAAGAATCCAACCCCTGCCACTTTGGTTGCGGATACCGTTGTAGGATTTGCTTCAGGAGATTCATGGATTCTTAGACATCCTGTTGGACCAGATGCGTTGCCTTTCATTCAATGGCGAAACTCCATGACTGATGAGCAATGGACAGACCGAAATTCCCTTCCCGATGAAGAATGGTACGATGCGGTAGAGCGGGAGTTTGGAATGAATGCTAGGCGCTGAAAATTACCTAAATTGTTTTCTAGAGATCCATTTAGAATGATTGAAACCTTTCAATACAAATAAAAAATAAAACTTAAAATCATGATCAAAGTAACGGTCCTTTACGGACACCCCACAGATTCTTCCGCTTTCGAAAGCTACTATGGCACCACACATATGCCTTTGGTAGGTAGAATCAAAGGCTTGGCCAAAGCAGAGGTCACCAAATTTTTACCCAATGCGGATGGTTCAGATCCGGAATATTATCGAATGGCTGAGCTTTGGTTTGATACACCTGCTGCGATGCAGGAAGCACTAGGTTCTCCAGAGGGCAAAGCCACCACGGATGATTTGGGAAATTTTGCTACCGGTGGTGTCAAAATGCTCGTTGGGATGGTTGGATAAATAGTTTTCCTTGACAAAAATAAGGTTAACGCTAGTCTAGTGAGTGTCCTATCGCCTGAGGCGGTGGGAATACTCACTTTTTTTTATCCCAAAAAATCCTGTCTAGCGGTTCCAATACGAACCCGATCACATCATTTTTTCCCATAGTGGTCTGCCTGTCAGAATAATCCCGCATTATTTTTTGTGTTTTTTCCTTTCAGGAAAGGAAAAGTAGCAGTTAGGACATTTTTGTAATAGGCTTGTCCTTTTCTAATTTTTTGAAGTACCAGTTTGTTTTATTTTGTGTTACTAAAAATTCTTTTATAACCTTTTAAAAAATCAAATATGAAAACTTTTAAATTAAATGCTTTGCTGGCAATGCTAGTAATGCTGATGCCTATTCTTTCGATGGCACAGGAGGTGACCCTAGAGTTCAAAAATGCAGCTACTGCACTGGAAGTAGCTCAGAATTACAGCAAGGCCCTACAGGCAGGGGATGTTGCTAAAATGGATGCGCAACTGGCACCCGGAGCTATGGTTTATGGTTTGAATGGAGCCCTAGACTCCCTCACCAAAGCAGCCCATAAGGAGTATTACACGACGAGTACAGGTACTTACAAACACACGCTCACCAATGAGCTTTTCCTTCCCGTGAAAGTAACCGATAACTGGAATGAGGGGGAGTGTGTATTAGGTTGGGGTACCAATACCATTACGGATAAAACTACCGGCAAAACCCTCGCAGTTCCTTACCATACTGCCTCTTTGATCATGAATGGCAAAGTAGTCAGAATGAATTATTGGTATGATCGGGTAAATATCATGGCTATGCAGGGCTACAAAATGACACCTCCTGCGAATTAAGGATCATTTTTAATAATTGACTTTTCTAAAGTGAGTGAGCTAGCGTTAGCTTACTCACTTTTTCAAACATTCTTCCCAAAGGGTTTGAGCATTAAAAATTTGCTGGCGGGAAGACAAATTCAAGACTTTTTTTAAAACAAACTTTTCCAACCCATGAACACACTTCCTTATAAAACCGAGCGCTTACATTCCCTCGACTCCCTACGCGTAATCATGATGCTTCTAGGCTTAGTGATTCATTCTTCTATTACTTATGGACTCTTTGAATATGGAGGTGCATGGCCTTTGAAAGATCCCAGCAGCAATAGTATGATCAATGATCTCATCGTGTTTTTTATCCATTCCTTCCGGATGCAAATATTTTTTGTAGTCTCCGGATTTTTTGGAGCCATGTTATTGGCTCTAGGTGGAATATAGTGGGTAGTCGAATTTGAGTTTACCCGCGATG
>JAFMBQ010000357.1 GCA_017858365.1 Algoriphagus sp.
AATGTATATGTTTTACCAAATTTAAAAACTCAGCGTGAACTTGATTTGGTTGTTTGGATGACTTTTCCAAAGTATAAGCCTACTATAAAATCAGGATATTTAAGCTTTGACCCAGAATCAAAACATGCAGAAAGTAAAATTTTTCGAACAAAAAAAGATATATGGTTTAACTCTAGTCTTTTAATCTTTGAATTGAAAAAGCATAATACAGCTAATTCTATTTCTATTAAAAATGGTTCAATATATGTAACACAACAAGATGGCTTACATAATGCTTCAAAACAGAGTTTTGAACAAGTACATCCATTAAAAGATTTTTTAATGGAAAAATTAGAAATTGATGTAAGGGAAGTACCTAGGATTATCCATTTGATTTGGCTTTACAGGTGGGGAAATACAAAGCCTGAGTGTTATGAAGAGGTGGATAACTTAATTCTCGGAGAAATAAATTTTGATTTATTATTAGAACAATTGTGTAAAATAAACCCACCAATAGAATATGCTAATAATAAAGGAAATTTTAAATATGGTGGAATTAGTGAAACAATCATAGCTAAAATGAATAATTTTTTTGAGGATCGAAGAAAAGAAAAAGCAAATGGCATAGGTAATGTTTCACGAGAAAAATTAAATCAAATTATTAAGAAAGATATTGATTTAGAATATTCGTCATACTTTAAAGATATTGGAAATAAAATAATTATTCTAAAGGGAAAGCCCGGAACGGGTAAAACAATTCATTTAATTAATTTAGCATATCATTGTAAAGAATTAGAATTTACGCCTATTGTATTAACATTCAACCGAGCATTATCTCAAGATATTGTTCGATTAATGGAATATTCTGGGTATGGTGGTCTTATTCAAATTAAAACTTTGCATCAATTTTTTATCCAAATTTTAATGAATATTAATTTAATTGATAAAATTACAACAGGAATTTTCGAGGGTAATACTTATGTAAATCATTTAAATGATTTAATGGATTTAATAAAAGATATTTCTTCTTCTTTAGAAATAAGAAAAGAACTAGATGTTAAATTTGATTTAGTTCTGATAGATGAAGCCCAAGATTGTGACGAGATAGAACGAGATTTAATAATTAAAATATTTGGAATAAATAACTGTATAGTTTCCATCGGGAATAGGCAAATTGTTAGAAAAAAAATGAATGAAGTAAATTGGGCTTTAGGAACAAATTTAGATGAAAGAAATGTAGTTAATTTGAAAATTTCACATCGAAACAAAAAAGATTTAACTGACTTTTTTAATTCTTTTTCAAAAATACATTTTTACTCTAAGCAATGGGATTTAAATGAGAATAGAAATTTAAATGGGGGCAATTTGATTTTGATGAATACCAAAGACTACAATAAATTCTTTCAAAATGAACTAGATAATAATCTTAATGAAAATAAAAACTCGAAGTATGATTTAATGTTTTTAACACCAAATAAAGATTATGGCATAAAAATAAAGACTATACTTGACGATTGGAATTGTAGAAGTTGGATATACTCAGGTTTCAATGAAACCACAGAAGAAGATAATTATTCTAAGTTCCCTATAGATGCATATAGAATTGTCAATTATCAATCATGCAGAGGTTTAGAAGCATGGACTTTAGTAATTTGGAACTTAGATGTTATGATTCAAAACATCAAAATTCAACTGTTCAAAGATTTTCCAGAAACCACAGAATCCGAAAAAATTGAGCAAATAAATAACTGGCTTTTAATGATTTTTACTAGAGCTATAGATACTTTAGTTATCACATTTGAAAATAAAGAATCTGAAGAATACAAAATGATTGCAAATCTTGCCAAATCAAACAGTTTTGAGCACATGGCAAAACTTGTTGACTCTAACTAACTTTTAAACAAGCCATATTTAGCCATATTCAATATACTTCATCATATACCGGTGATATAATATGCTCATCCAGCTAGATATTCAAATAAAAACATTCTCATTAGTTTTAAATTAGAGCTCCCCAATTAGGTTGGGCTCCACCGTTTCTCTTAACCAACTTTTTATAACAATCTCCAGGTCTATTTGCTAAATTGAACGAGTCAATAAAAATAAGATCTTGATTGTCTAATTCATCTATTATTTTTTTAATAAGAGGATTATCAGCTAGAGTATCTTTATTCCAAAGCGGGTGATATGGGATTAATATTTTGTTAGCATAATCACTATTATCATTACATTGAAGAAATGGTAATTCACATTTTTTAATCAATTCTGATTTGATTCCATACTCATCTTTAAATTCTTTTAATTGTAATCCTAAACCATTTAGCCATGTTTCTTGACCATAATACCATCCAAACTCTGGCAAACTTGCATCTGCATTAGTTATTTTCTTTATTTCTTCAGAATCCCCTCGCAATATTCTTAAATAAGATACGGCTAGTCTCCAGTTTAATAGTGGGTGAAATCTTTTATTACGGTAGTTTAAAAGATTTGTATAATCAGCAATATCACATTTTTTTTGATTTTTTTCACTCAATAAATCAATAACAAACTGGATTGTTTCACCTTTAAAAGTTCCTGTTGGGTCTAAGCATAAATCAATATAATTACTTAAATTTTCTGAAAGTTTTTGACAAAAACCGGAACCGTTTGCTAATTGATCAGCAAAAGAAAATCCTGTAACACTAGAGTTATCATCGTTTCTATAATGTCTCAAACCAAGGACTTCAAGTTCTGAATTATCTACATCTTGCTGTTGTGTAAAAACAGAGCGCAATAAAAATGCCGCAGAATATATAGCTGATTTTATTCCTTGCACACGAAAATTATTTAAATCAAAGCCATTTTGTTGGTCATTCATTTGCTCACAACTTAATTGAAGTAGTGGATTATAATTAGCTGGTTTTACCTGTAACAACGAAGTATATTTGTTAGCTGCTAAACTATACTTTAATATATTGCTATTATCTACTATTTGATTAAATTCATTTTCTGGAATATGATTATTTTTAAGTAATTCAGCATTATTCTTAAAAATCCCAGATGGCAAACCAAAATTAAAACCTGTGCCATTTTCCCCCTCGTTAAAAGAAATTATATGTCCTTTATGAATATAACTATCTAAATTATTAAATCTTTCATTTCTAATGAATCCTACATTCTCGCTATTTAATATTCTAGGTATAGAAACCGAAAAATAAGGCTTTAAAGCACTTGTTGATTCTTCTGGAGCTAATTTTGTAATATATGCTTTAGGGATTACTGCAATTTTTCTTTGAGAATCCCTAATTGCTTGCCATTCATTATTGCCGAACTGCTCAATTAAAGTATCCTTTTCTATACTAATAGATCCGTCCACATTTGTGTGATAATAAAATAAATTATCATCAATAGGGCGGATATTGAATTGGGTTAAATTTGTTCTTTTTGTGATCGGGGAGGTAATTGCTTCTATTTTAAATATTTTTTTATCTTTTGTGATTTCATTTCCAGGAGCATATTCAGATATAGCTATTTCCAAATCTCTAGACATTGAACTAAAGTCTCCATTTTTATAATCATGATATAAAGACCTTGTTCTAGTAGGCATACCATACATAGGCAATAAACCAGCTTCAGCTAAACATTCGGCTAAACCTAGTGGCTTAATTTCTAATTGAGACAGCTTTGTAGTTATTTCATTATAAATAAATTCACCTTGAAAGTTTGTACGATAATTATCTGATAAGTTTAAGTGATGTGCTAATTTAATAATCTCATTTTTTGCTAAGACTACATTAACCAAATTAACAAATTCAGTTCTTGTAATACTCAATTCGTCGCTAAAATCAGTATAACTTCCAAACTCACCATGAGTATCTTGAAAAACTTCAGGTGGATTAGCACTTAGCAAAGTATTTTTTGTTCCTTTTTGCCTAAATACATCTCGAAGAATTTCTTTATAAAGAATTCTTTTTGATATATCGCTATTTTCCTCCATTGGAATGAAAGGAGTAGGAGGTTTTGCATTTACCATTCCGTCCAAATTCGAATAATAATAGCTATCATGAGAATTACCTCTACATAGTGTAAGTGCAATACTATATGCTTGTCCACCTCTACCTGCACGTCCTACCCTTTGTTGATAGTTATATCTTTCAGGGGGCATATTAGCCATCATGGTTGCCTCTAAACTTCCTATATCTACACCAACTTCCATTGTGGTTGTTACAGATAAAACGTCTATTTGCTCAGCTTTTTTATTTGATGAATTTAAATTATTGTTTAAGAAAATATTTTTAAATGCCTTTTGTCTATTTTTTGCATCACTAGCATCAGTTTGACCAGTTAATTCTTCTGTATGCATTCTAATTGGCTCTTCACTATTTGCATAAAAGTTTTCACTCCATACGTCTTTTGCCAAAATATGATTATTTTGGTCTAAGGGCTCAAAACAATGTGCACATACCCCTGCAGAGAAATGTCCATGATTTGCCCCACAATTTGTACATTTGAAAACCAAATCGGCTTCTTGTAAAAGATATAGATTAAAATAACTTGGATTAATATATGGTGTATAGGGATCTGTGAGCTCTACGGTTCTTTTACCAGTCTTACTATACTTCACTCTTATAAACTGTTTATGAGAAAATTCGCCAATAACATTCAAAAAGCTATTTACAAATTGCACTCTATTGATATTTTGCAGGTTACCATTTATTGCAAATACTTTGTTGAGATATCGTTTATACGATGAATTTCTAGTGTTAAGTTAAGTATAATGTGACGTATAATTAGTATATTTGCAAAAA
>JAFMBQ010000358.1 GCA_017858365.1 Algoriphagus sp.
AATTGGAGCAATAATCCAAGCGCTAGTAGCGCTGCGCCGAGAATTCGTTTTCGATCAAAAGCCAAGTGAATACCAGCTAGGATCAAAGGAATCAGGCAAACTGCCCAGATTTTCGCATTGTGTCCTGCCTCGAGACTCAGGAGGTTATAGGTATTGAAAGAGAAAGCCACAGCGCCAATAATGGCAAAGACCGGGCGGACTCGAAACGTCAACAGCAATACGTACATCGCCAACATTCCCAGAAATAACCCATTGACCGGGTGGGGTAAACCCAAGGTCAGCACCGATACTACCGCATTGGTAATATCTCCGGGAAAGTCCATGCTGATGAAATAAGCGGGCATTCCGCCAAACATACTATTGGTCCAAAGTGCTTCTTCTCCGGTTTCTTCTCGGAAATCCATCGCCTCTTTGGCGGAGCCTTCCCATTGGAGAATGTCACCTTGGAAGATCACCTGATCTTGAAAAACTACCGGTGAAAAGTAAAGGGCTACGATCGCGTAGAAAATAGCGACGCCAAGCAAGTGGGGGAGGATGTCTTTTTTGAAATCTAGCTTCATGAAAAAAGAAATTCGGGGAGGATTAGAGATATCGCCGCAAATTAGGAATTTATAGCCAAACGAAATCGAGCATAACTCAAAAGTCACCCAGTGGATGATCATATTCTGCGAGATTCCATATGGCCAATACAAATCAAATCATAAACTTATGAAATCGAGTATGACTCAAAAGTCACACACTGGGATGGCCAATACAAATCAAATTATAAACTTATCAAAGAATCAAAAAAGTGTGGAATGAGCTTGGAATAGATGGAATAGCGCTTTCGATCTGGACTGAAAATTAGTACTTTTGCCACAAATAGCTGGGAAATCAAATGTTTGATAATTTAAGTTTAAAACTCGACCGAGCCCTTAAAACACTAAAGGGAACGGGTAAAATCACCGAAATCAACGTTGCAAGCACGGTAAAGGAAATCAGAAGAGCCTTGATCGATGCCGACGTGAACTATAAAGTAGCCAAGGAAGTAACCGATACCATCCGTACAGAAGCACTCGGTAGAGATGTTTTGATCTCTGTTTCTCCGGGACAATTGCTTACAAAGATCACTCAGGAAGAGCTGACCAAACTCATGGGTGGGTCCAAAGTGGATATCAAACTCAGTGGCGATCCTGCGGTAGTTTTGATTGCAGGTTTACAAGGTTCGGGTAAGACTACATTCGTAGGAAAGCTCGGAAGTCTATTGAAAAAACAAGGCCGTCAAGTGTTATTGGTTGCCTGTGATATCTACCGTCCTGCGGCTATTGATCAGTTGAAAGTACTTGGAGAGCAGGTAGGAGTAGAGGTCTATGCCGAGCCTGAAAATAAAAATGCTTTGCAGATCGCTAACAATGCGATTGCCTATGCCAAGAAAACCGGTAAGAAAATAGTAATCGTCGATACTGCGGGTCGTTTGGCCGTGGATGATCAAATGATGAAAGAGATTGAGGAGCTGAAAAAAGCTTTGAATCAATCAGAGACACTTTTTGTAGTGGATTCGATGACTGGTCAGGATGCGGTGAATACAGCTAAGACCTTCGACGAGCGCTTGAATTTTGATGGAGTGGTATTGACCAAACTCGATGGTGATACCCGAGGTGGAGCGGCGATTTCTATCCGCCACGTCGTCAATAAGCCAATCAAATTCATCTCTACCGGAGAGAAAATGGAGAATCTGGATGTTTTCCATCCAGACCGAATGGCCCAACGAATACTCGGAATGGGTGATGTGATCTCCCTCGTGGAGCGTGCACAGCAATCCTTTGATGAGGACGAGGCCAAGCGAATTAATTCTAAAATTCGGACCAATAATTTCAATTTTGATGATTTCCTTTCCCAGCTCGAGCAGGTGAAAAAGATGGGAAATATCAAAGACTTGATGGGTATGATCCCAGGAATGGGCAAAGCCATGAAAGGCTTGGATATCGATGACGATTCCTTCAAGCCGATTGAGGCGATTATCAAAAGTATGACGCCAAAAGAGCGATCTAATCCCGATCTCATTGATGGAAGCAGAAGAAAGCGCTTAGCATCTGGTTCCGGTAGAACTATAGTGGAGGTAAATAATCTGATGAAGCAGTTTGGCGATATGCGCAAGATGATGAAGCAGATGAATAAAATGGGCGGAGCCAAAGCCGCGCTTGGAAAGATGATGCCAGGAATGGGAAAAAGATAAGGAGATATAAGATTTTAGATATAGGATTTTAGAGTTAGGAAATCAGAAATCATATTTCGTTCAAGTGTCACATGGTTCAAGTATGATATGGTTCAAGTCTTCAGACTTGGACCATTTTTTTTAGCAATGAGGATACACACCGAAAGGGGTTCAACCTTTCAAAAACTATGGGTAGAACCCATGGCTTAACCCAATACCAATAGGAATCACAAGACCCCGGCAGCGGTCTAAATTTTACTCCCAAATCAATCACAACTTTTATAATCCAAAAATTAATCGCACGTTTCCCATCTTTTCCGTCAAAAACTGACAATTCAAAAGATTCAACTCCGAATCTTTCAGTTATTTTTCTATTTTGGCTTATCGTTTCGCTTTCTGCCTAAGCGACTCGCTTTATTTCCCTCTTACCTTTTGTAGTTTAAAAATTTTTCATGGCTCTTTTTCAAAGTTCAGTTCTTAAAAAATACCTCTCCACTCAAGACCATGCCACCATGCATGCCGCTTTTGGGGTTTATTTAACTTACTTCCACGATCCCATGCGCCGGGCAAATATCCGCGCCTCCAAGGAAGAACAGTTTCAGGAGGGATTTCTTCGAGAATTATTTGTCAATATTCTGGGCTATACGATCAATCCCGATCCGGACTATAACCTGACCACCGAACTCAAAAACATCAAGGATAGTAAGAAAACGGATGGGGCTATTCTAAAAGAAGGCAAAGCACTTGCCGTGATTGAACTTAAAGGAACCGACACCAAGGACCTGGAAAAAATCCGTGATCAAGCCTTCAATTATAAAAACAATCAGCCCGACTGCATCTATGTAATCACGAGCAACTTCGAAAAGCTGCGCTTCTACATTCACAATGCCGTCGATCATGTCGAGTTCTCTATACTCCACATGCAGTGGGAGGAATTCAAACTGATGTGGCTACTCCTGCAAAAAGATAACCTCCTTGGAGGAATCCCTCAACAGATCAAAACAGAATCCCTACTGGTCGAAGAGCAGGTCACCAAAAAACTCTATTCTGACTACTCCGCCTTCAAGCAGCAACTCTGGCAGGATATGGTCGCCCAAAATCCCGGTATCGACGAACTCCTACTCTATAAGAAAAGTCAAAAGCTCCTCGACCGTTTCCTCTTTATCTTCTTTGCAGAGGACAAAGGGCTGCTGCCGCCAAACTCTATTTCCGAAATCGTCAAGCAATGGGACAAGCTTGCAGAAATGGACGAATACCGCCCGCTCTACGATCGATTCAAAAAGTACTTCGGCTACATGAATACCGGACGAGTGCAGGCCGGCAAAGCAGAAATCCATGCCTACAACGGTGGTCTCTTCGCGCCGGATCCGATACTGGATACGCTGAAAATCTCGGATGCCCTACTCAAAACCCACGTCCTGAAGCTTACCGAGTACGACTTTGATTCGGAAGTGGACACCAATATCCTCGGTCATATCTTCGAGCACAGTCTCAACGATATCGAGAATGTTCGCGCTTCGCTGAATGGTACCGAAGTAGACAAAAGCAAAACCAAGCGAAAGAAAGACGGGGTCTTCTACACCCCCAAATACATCACCAAGTACATCGTGGACAATACCGTCGGCAAACTCTGCACGGAGAAAAAAGCCGATCTGGAAATCAACGATGAGGAATTCTCCCGAGGCAAAGTCTTCAAAACCAAGGATGCGGAGCAAAAACGACGAATAGAACTCCGGGATAAACTCAACAGCTATCGAGACTGGCTCCTCCAACTCGCCATCTGCGATCCAGCCTGCGGATCGGGTGCTTTCCTCAATCAAGTGCTGGAATTCCTCATGGCGGAGCATCGCTACCTGGACGAACTCGAATCCATGCTCTTCGGAAGCTCGATCATCTTCCCCAACGTGGAAAACCATATTCTGGAAAACAATATCTTCGGAGTCGATATCAACGAAGAGTCCGTAGAGATCGCCCGGCTTTCCTTATGGCTGCGCACCGCACAAAAAGGTAGAAAACTCAGTACCCTCAGTTCCAATATCAAAGTAGGCAACTCCCTGATCGATGATCCCGAAGTAGCCGGAGACTTGGCTTTCAACTGGCAAGCCCAATTCCCAAAAGTCTTTGCCAAAGGAGGATTTGATGTGGTGGTGGGTAATCCGCCTTATGTTCAATCACACTCCTTGGATGAACAGAGTAAAGAATTCATTTACAAAAATTATAAAACAGCAGAATATCAAATTAATACGTATGCTGTTTTTATTGAAAGAATTATAAAAATACTTCACGATAATTCTTATTACAGCGTAATTATTCCCAACTATTGGCTTTCTACCAAATATGATTCAAGATTGCGAAATCAAATATTCTTAGAAAATAATTGCTTAGAGATTCTCAATGTATTTAGTGTCTTCGAAGATGCCACTGTTGATACAGTTATTTTAACTGGAGAAAAAACAATTTTACCAGTATTTCCAAAATCAACAAAAATAATTTCAATAGATAAGGAATTAAAATCAATCACCGATAGACTAAGTAATTTAGCAGAGAAGAAATG
>JAFMBQ010000359.1 GCA_017858365.1 Algoriphagus sp.
AATTAATGGCGAACTTTTGTGCGGAACGATGGGGTACTTTCGTCGGAATATCTATAGAAATCGACCGAGACTTTTTACTACTGATTTCATCTGATTCGCCCAGAAAAGTCAAAGTGTTGATATCACCTTGATTTTCAAATTCAAGCTCAATGCTTCGCTCAGCATTTTTTAGCTGTAACGTATTAGTCTCATAATTGACTATATCCCAAATCTCACTCTCGAATAGCACAAAATCATCTTCAATTGCTAATCTCAAGACATTGCTACCATCCGTAGCATACCATCTGCCTTTTAATTGATCGAGGGTTAGTTGCTGGCTAATAGCAGCAAATGTGATGGGAAACAGAATCGCTAAAAGGTAAATTTTCCGAGCCATAAACTAAAGAATTTAATGTTTCAACTAATAAATGAAACAATTCCCAAGTAATCAATAGTTTCTCTTGAAAAACTAAAGTTTATGGCAAAAAATTAACAAGGTTTTACAATTCAGTTGCTACTTTCTAAGAGATCTTTTATTGTCCACTGATTACTACCTCCTGCCTTACTCTCTTTTCCAACCTCGATTAGCTTTCTTCTCCGCATTGACTTTTTTGGATTTTAATCGCTTCTCGATGGCGCCTTTTCTGGGCTTAGTAGCTTTGCGGACTTTCTGCTGCTCAAAAGCTTTTCGTAAGGAATCGTGAAATTTCTTAATTGCGATCTCTTTGTTAAGCAGTTGAGATCGCTTTTCCTGAGCTGTGATCTGAAGGATTCCTTCTTCGTTGATTTTATTTTTAAGCTTTTCAAAAAGTGTGGTTTTCTCGACATCGGATAGATTTGGAGAAGCGGGAATATCAAAATTGAGCTGAACCTTGGTCTCAACTTTGTTTACATTTTGCCCACCCGGACCGCCACTTCGAGAAGTATGGAAACTGAGTTCAGACAGAAAAACTCCGGATTTAATCCGTTTTAAAATTGAAATTGGAATAGACATAATTTAAATCGTAGAAAGAGTCTGATTAACTTCTTTGAAATTGACTCAAAACTCGAATCAGACTCCTGTAATCTTTCGAAATTTAAAGCTTTGCTGGTGATTTTAGTCAATTATAGGCGTTATCGAATCGGTTTCAACTCGTAGCCTTGAGTTCTCAGAAGATTAATGACTCCATTTTCTCCTCCCAAATGGCCTGAGCCTACTGCGAAAAAGACTTGATTTTCCTTCATATTTTTCTCCATAACAGGAATCCAATTTCTATTTCGATTATCCAGCATTAACTCATTGAAATTACCCATCATCTCATTTTCTGCGATCACTTCATAGAGCTGATTAATATCCTCAGCGGTATAAGCTTTCACCATTTACTCAAACTCTTTGATAGAATCATCTGTCGTAACCATTTTTGAAATCTCTTTCAACAGAATCTCTTCTGGGATCTCATCAAAAAGCCCCATTTGAAATTCGACAGATTCAAGTCCTTCGACATTCTTATTCTGAGTCTTTGCCAGATTGGTGAAGAACAACTCATAACTCTCGATTTGTTCACAGGGAAGTTGCTTTACTGTAATCATTGACATCAGCATAAATGGCTTTAGAATCCCCAATTGATCTAATCCTGCGCCGTAGTTGGCGGTTAGAAACTCATTCAAGGCATTAGCATCAGATTCGCTAAAGGCGGACTTTATGTTTTTCATCTCAGGATTTAGCGAATTCTGCTGCATTTTTTGCATCATTTCCGGATCATCCATATCCAATTCCAGGATCAATTCATCTGCATCCTCAAAAGCATTTTTGATTCTATCGTCCATCAAAAAGTCACTCGGACAGATCAGGTGAATGGTTCCAAAGAGGTAAGAATTTTCTTTCAACCCATTGCCTGAAATTTCCCAAAGTAGCGATTGATCTGTATTAGTTTGACTGTTTGCCATACTTACCACAGCTACACTAAAAGCTATCGCAAATCCAAGTTTTTTAAATCTCATTACTTTCTTTGTTTAAGTTCTAAAGATCAGGAATGCCTGATAATGTGTTGAATAAAATCACATGATTGATGAATATAAGCCATAAGTGAATAAAATAAATTATGGAAGTTCTTTGATTCCTTGCTACTCATCTTATTACCGTTTGTCTCCTAATAGGCAAGCCTATCTAATTTTAAAAGCATAATAGATGAAAAATGGTAATTTGTATCTCAAATAATTGAAGCAATTAAACCCATAAACCTATGAAAACCAGAAGAGATTTCCTCATCAAATCAGCGCTTGGAGCGGCAGGTCTAGTCACAGCACCAACTTGGCTGCAAGGAGCACCAGCTCTCATCAGAAATTTCAATAAACCAAACTCCCTAATCAATGGAGTTCAGATTGGTTGCATCACTTATAGCTTCCGATCTATGCCAGATCAAAGTGCAGAAGCCACCCTCCAATACATAAAAGATAGTGGGCTAAGTGCAATAGAATTGATGGGAGATCCAGCTGAATCTTTTGCGGGAATGCCAAGCTCCCCTATCAATCGAATGAGAATGTATCAACTAGGTGGAAAAGCTAGACGAGGCGAGGAACTAACCGCAGATGAAACGAAAGAGCTGGAGGAACTTCGAGTGCAAGGTGATGCCTATCAGAAAAAAGTGGTCGCTTGGAGAGCAACAGCGGACATGAAAAAGTTTGAACAATTCCGAAAAATGTACAAAGATGCAGGAGTGAGTATTTATGCTTTTAAACCTAATGCATTTGGAAAGAATAATACGGATGCCGAGATCGCCTATGGGATGAAAGCTGCCAAAGCACTTGGTGCTTCACATGTCACTTTGGAGCATCCATCGGATGATGCACATACACTAAAGCTTGGCAAAATGGGTGAGCAATACGGTATGGCTGTAGGCTATCATGGACACGAGCAGGAGACTTTTGGCTTTTGGGATACGGCATTGGCTCAAAGCCCTAAAAACGGATTAAATCTCGACGCAGGTCACTACATCGCTGCTGGACAAACAGATCTTATCCCTTTGATTGAAAAACAACATAGCAGAATTCTTAGCATGCATACCAAGGATCGTACTACTCCAGCACATGGCAAAGGAAATGTAGCTTGGGGAACCGGAGACACGCCAATTCCTGAATTGCTTAACATGATGAAATCCAATAAGTATAAATTCCCCGCTACGATTGAGTTGGAATACGAAGTGCCGACCAATTCAGACGCGGTAAAGGAAGTTCAGAAATGTGTAGAATTTTGCACAAAAGCACTCTCCTGATCGGTTAGTCTTCTGGCCTTAATATTTTTGAAACAAAAAAACCGGAGCCAATCGCTTCGGTTTTTTTATTGAGCATCTATAATTTTTTCAGAAAATCAAATTTCATATTGCTTCATTTTATTAAATAAAGTCTTCCTATCAATGCCCAGCTTTTGAGCCGCTTTTGTTCGATTGTATTTGACCTCCTCTAGGATATTCCGGAGCAGCTCAGCTTCGGCTTCAGCAGCTGCATCTTTTAAATTAATCGATATGCTTTTATGTTTCACATTAACTGAATTAACTGGTGGGTCAGTAAAATCAAACTTCTTAGCATAGACTAATTCTGGTGGTAAAGCTGAAAGTGTCATTCGATTTCCATCCGTCAACAAAGTAGCACGTCTAATTACATTTCGCATTTCTCGTAGATTTCCCGGCCAATAGTATTCCAGAAAAACATCCATGACTTCTTTATCAAACCCAAACACCTTTCTCCCCAACTCTTTATTAGAAAGTTCTAAAAAATAAGCTGCAAAATCCTCGATATCTCCCATCCGCTCTCGAAGAGATGGCACGTTGATGCTAAATTCATTGAGCCTGAAATAAAGATCTTCCCTAAATTTCCCCGCTTGAACGGACTTCCTCAAATCCTCATTAGAAGCAACTAAAATTCTGACATCAATAGATTGATCTTTAGTCCCCCCAATTCTTCTCAATTTTCGCTCCTGCACTAGTCTGAGCAAACCAATCTGGATTTCATAGGAAAGATTGGAAATCTCATCTAAAAAAATGGTTCCTCCATTTGCCAATTCGAATTGGCCAGGTTTTTCTGATATAGCACCTGTAAAAGCTCCTTTTTCATGTCCCCAAAGTTCGCTTCCGGCAAGCTCTTTGGTCATAGCGCCGCAATCAATCGCAATAAACGGCTTTCCTGACCGGTCACTTTGATCATGAATCGTTCTTGCAATATTTTCTTTGCCTGCACCACTTTCACCATAGATGATTACGGATAATTGCGTTGGAGCTACAAGATCAATTTCTTTGTAAAGATGTTTAGATTCTTTTCCCGTTCCTTTAAGATAAGCTGAATTACTAAATTTTGGTCCTTTAGAATTGGGCTTCGAAGGAGATAATGACAAATAGGAATCTTCTTTTTTCTGAACTGTTTTGGCTAGAGCCCGCTCGATTAAATTTAAGATTTCATCTGGAAAAAGAGGTTTGGTAACATAATCAAAAGCACCATTTTTAATAACTTCAACAGCTATTTTCACATCTGCATATCCAGTAATAATTGCTACCTGGGTATCAGGGGAATGTTCACGAACTTTTCTAAGAATATCCCTACCCTCCATATCTCGGAGCTTGAAATCACAAAAGATCAAATCATAAAAATTCTTACGAATCAAATCAAGTCCATCTTTGCCGGAAATAGTTGTAGTGACATCAAAGCCATTCTTTTTTAAAAACCTTTCTAAAAGCTGGCAAATGTCAATATTATCATCAATTACTAAAATTTTAGCCATAGTTG
>JAFMBQ010000360.1 GCA_017858365.1 Algoriphagus sp.
ATAATCACTTGGATTCACTTGAACCAAAACTTGGTAGTCGTCAAAAATTCGCTTGAAATATTGTGAAAATGCTTTCGTCATTGTTTTATTAATTATCCCACAAAGTTTAGAAAAATAATCTTACCAAGTTGAATTATAGGTAGTATACACTACTACTACATCTTGTGGAGGTTTTTGGGTTTTTTTAACCCAATCAAAAACAAAAAAAGCTTGAGATAAAAAATCTTTTTCTCCATAAGTTTTGACTGGACTGATTGCTTGATTCTCTATTTTAAATAGTTCTCCGTAGGGACCAATAATGGTATACCCGTTCTGATTTCTTTTAAGCCTCAACTTAAGCGTTTCTCCATCTATAAATTCAATTCTACCATTTCCCCAAAATACATTCCCTTTACCTTTTGCAATTTCCAATCCTGATTTTTGGTCCACGATTCGGATATTTTTAATCCTCACATCGTTCCGATTATAGAAAAGTCGAAAATCTCTTTCGTGATGTTCCAGATTTGCATAACGAAGTCCTGGATCTATCCCTAAAACGGATTCTTCTCCAGTTTGGGATTTGAATTTTACCTCATTCAATTTTTGATTCCAGCCAGTTTCAGTTTGTGCAGAAACTGTCATGAAAGTGGTAATAATAAAGAGGATTAGTAAGGTTGATTTTTTCATAACATAGAAAAATAGTAATTCACAAGTTACACGATTGAGTTGTTTTAAGGTTTTGTTCCAAAATGATTGAAATGGGTCAAATTGGGTTTTAAGGAAAGAAAATTGAGAAAAAAACAGAAAGATGCTTTGCAGTCTCCAATCCCTTTTTAAATTTGTCCTATAATTATGACAACAATCTCTCGAAATTATTGGTGGTGGCTTTCTATATCTTTCCAAAAGAAAGCTCAGAAAGCCGTTGCCTAAAAATTTGTGCAGCATTATATAAAAAGGCTTATTGGTTTTCCAGTAAGCCTTTTTTCATTAAAACTCATTCCAATGACTCAAGTAAAATTCCCAATCTTAACCACTCATCGTAAACGGCTTGCTGATACTATCACTCCCGTGAGTATCTATTTGCAGATTAGAGATCGGTTTGCTAATCCGATTTTGTTAGAGAGTTCAGATTACCATGGTCAAGAAAATAGCTTTTCGTATATCTGCTTCAATCCTCTAGCCACCTTTTCGTTTAATGCCGGTGTGGTCACTGAATCACTGCCTCTTGGAGAGTCTTTAACCTATGAGGTAAGCCAAGAAAAACCTTTGATGGATGCGCTTAGGGATTTTGGGAGAAAATTTGATGTAGCTCCTGATAACTTTAAATTCAGCTCAAACGGACTGTTTGGATACATCCAATATGATACAGTCGCCTATTTTGAAGATATCGAGCTGAAGAATACTAAGCCGAATGAGGCCCCAATGATGCAGTACGCAGTGTATCAAAACATCATAGTAATTGACCATTACAAAAATGAACTTAACCTACTTGAGCACAGAGTTGTCGGAGCAGATAGCGCAGAGTTGATTGATGAGATCGAGATGCTTCTCAATAGTAAAAATATCCCGGCCTATACCTTCAAAAAAGTGGGTGAGGAGGTGTCCAATTACACGGATGAGGAGTTCTTGAAAATCCTTAATCAAGGTCGAGAGCATTGTTTTCGGGGAGATGTCTTTCAGATTGTGCTTTCCAGAAGGTTTACGACCCAGTTTAAAGGTGACGAGTTCAATGTATATCGAGCTCTCCGATCAGTAAATCCTTCACCCTACTTGTTTTATTTTGACTACGGATCATTCAAGGTTTTTGGAAGTTCTCCAGAAGCTCAAATTGTTGTAAAAGGGAATAAAGCAACGCTTTACCCGATAGCAGGCACCTTTAGAAGAACAGGGAACGATCAGGAAGATGCTGAACTAGCCAGACAACTTTACGATGACCCCAAAGAAAACTCTGAGCATGTGATGCTGGTGGATTTGGCAAGAAATGATCTATCCAGAACTTCTGTGGAAGTCAATGTGGAAGTATTTAAAGAGATTCAATATTATTCGCACGTGATTCACTTAGTATCTAAAGTGACAGGAAAACTACCGGATGGTGCCAATCCACTCCAGCTGGTTGCAGATACTTTTCCTGCAGGGACACTTTCAGGCGCTCCAAAATATAAAGCCATGCAGTTGATTGATAAGTTGGAAAACAGCAGTCGACAATTCTACGGAGGGGCAATAGGTTTTCTTGGATTCAATGGTGATTTCAATCACGCCATCCTGATTCGATCATTCGTGTCTGAAAATAACACGCTTCGATTTCAAGCGGGTGCTGGAGTAGTAGCTAAGTCCACCATCCCTTCCGAACTTCAAGAAGTAGCCAATAAGCTGGAGGCGCTACGCGTAGCGTTAAGGGCTGCTGAGAAGATTTGAGCGAAAAATTCAAAGATTGCAAGATTTCAAAATTGAAAAATTATGGCAAAATATGAGCGATTTGAGGATTTACCGGTTTGGCAACATGCTATAAAAACTGGAGTGAAAATCTATCAATTAGTTGAATCCGAAAAATTAGCTGAGGATTATCATGCTAAAGATCAATTGATCGGCTCTGTTATATCCATATCAAACAACATTGCGGAGGGTTTTGAATACAACCGTAATAGACAATTTATTCGTAACCTGGAAATCTCTAAAGGATCTCCAGGGGAACTTCGAAGTCAGCTCTTTTTGCTATTGTCAGCAGGAAAAATAAACAAGTCAACTTATCAAGAATATTATCTGGATTTAGTTGACTTAGCAAGTGAATTAAAAGGCTAAATAAAATACCTAAATGAATTTGAGGATGGAAAAAAGAAGAATTCTTCACTCTAGTAAATCTTCCAATCTTCCAATCTTTCAATCTTACAAAATGAAAATACTTGTCCTCGATAATTACGATTCTTTCACCTATAATCTGGTATACATTGTACGCCAGCTTGGATATGGATCGCAAATGGATGTCTTCCGGAATGATAAAATCTCATTGGATGAGGTAGATGTCTATGATAAGATATTACTATCTCCTGGTCCTGGAATTCCCGAGGAAGCTGGGATTATGCCCGCGCTTTTGAAAAAATATTCTCCAACTAAGTCTATTCTGGGGGTTTGCCTCGGACATCAGGCCATTGGAGAGGCTTTTGGTGGAGATCTCACGAATCTTTCTGAAGTCCTTCATGGCGTAGCATCCAAAGTAACTGTTAGTCAGGATTTGCTTTTTGAAGGCATTCCCGATACATTTAGTATTGGAAGATATCACTCCTGGGTCATCAACGAAGACACCCTTTCGAAAGACCTTGAAGTTATCGCCCGCACTCCTGATCAGCAGATAATGGCAGTTAGACATAAATTGTATGATGTACGAGGAGTTCAATTTCACCCTGAAAGTATCCTTACGGAAAATGGTGTATCAATCATGAAAAACTGGTTAACCACAAAGTAAAACCTTATTAGTCCAAAGTTTATGAAAGAGATTTTAAACCAATTGATAGAGCATCGGACCCTCACTCAAGAACAAGCCAAGGAGGTTTTAAAAAATATAGCCACAGGATCCTATAATTCAAGTCAAATTGCAGCTTTCATGACTGTCTATCTGATGAGAAGTATCACAGTGGAGGAGCTTCGAGGATTTCGCGATGCGATGCTTGAACTTTGCGTCCCCGTGGAGATTGCTGAATATGACGCTATGGACCTATGCGGTACCGGAGGAGATGGAAAAGACACCTTTAATATATCTACTCTATCTTCATTTGTGGTCGCGGCATCTGGTCAAAATGTGGCCAAGCATGGCAATACCGGAGTGTCCTCTATATGTGGATCATCTAATCTACTAGCATATTTTGGATACCAATTCACCAGTAACATGGATGAGATCAAGCGAGGATTGGATGAGGCTGGGATCTGTTTCCTACATGCCCCACTTTTTCACCCTGCAATGAAAAACGTGGCTCCGATTCGAAAAGAACTAGGTGTAAAAACTTTTTTTAACATGCTAGGTCCAATGGTAAATCCAAGTTTGCCTCGTAAACAATTAGTGGGTGTATTCAGTCTAGAGCTTGCCCGTTTGTACGGATACTTATACCAAGAAATGGAAGGGAGATTTTCTATTCTCCATTCCTTGGATGGTTATGATGAAATATCGCTTACAGGACCTTTCAAGATGATCTCTAACTCTGGAGAAAAATTGATTTCACCTGAAAATATGGGATTGCAGAAGCTCGATGCTCGAAATATTGTCGGCGGAGAGACTGTGCAAGAATCTGCGAAAATATTTGAAAATATCCTTAGAGGACAAGGTACCATCAGCCAAAATTCTGTTGTAATCGCTAATTCAGCGGCTGCTCTTGTCACAGCTAGACCCAGCCTTGATTTTCCGGAGGCAGTTTCAATTGCACAAGAATCCCTACTCTCTGGCAAAGCCTTGAACGTTTTCAACGGCTTAGTCAATCCTAAAACCACTATTTCATTTGCTTAACTATTGAATATGAATATTTTAGATCAAATCATCGCAGATAAACACATTGAAGTAGCCGATCGGAAAAGCTTGGTCCCAGTCAAATTATTGGAACAAAGTATCTTCTTTGAAGGAAAGGTGGTATCGATGAAAAAGTACGTTACAAATCCGGAGAAGACGGGTATCATTGCTGAATTCAAGCGAAAATCTCCTTCAAAAGGAATGATAAATTCCTCCTCGAAAGTAGAAAAAGTCAGCATAGGTTACATGCAGGCTGGAG
>JAFMBQ010000361.1 GCA_017858365.1 Algoriphagus sp.
TCTTTTATACAACATGTCTTTGATTCACATCAAGGACTTCACGACACACCTACGCTTAGTGGGGGCTGCTGCGAATAATTTCCGGGAAAATAAGAACTGGAATTTGTCTGAGCATGGAGCGAGATACTGAGACAAAACAAATAGAAGAATAAAAATAATCTTTTGTTGACTTTTATCATGGGAGAATGATCTAGTAAGAAAAACTGATTTTCCAATTTCCCAATTCTTTATTTTCGTTTTTTTAGATCTATTACATATAAAGTTATCGCTGAGTCGCTAACAGGGCTTCAATTATACTCCAAAACCCCCTGCTTTTAAACCTAACAGACCTAATCGAGGGATCGGGACCTAAACAGCAGGAATCAAGAATCGAGACTACTAGAGATACTATTCGTATTTGAACAACAAGAAAAACTAACTCAAATATCATTTCCTGACATGGAAAAGTACAGAGCCAATATCAGATGTAAATTTCAGTGAATCCGAAGAAATCTCATATAAATACTCAGTATCAATCCCACCAATTGATATAGTTAGCCGATTATTTCCAGAAGTATTCCAATTCGCTTTAGGAATTGTCGTATAGTCCAAAGAGCCTTTATACCCATACTCTTTATATACATCTCTGATCATTTGCATATCATACAAAACAACACCATTTTCCAGAAATGAAGTGACGTAACGTTTTTTAGATATAATATCACCTTTGATAGCTTGTCCCAGACTGTCTGTCGTAAGATAATGAACCCATTTCCCTACAACTCTTGGATCAAATGAGCGATTGTTGGACTCATCAAACCAAGTCAACACTAAATTTCGTTTAGGAGACTCTATTCTTTTAAAAATTGTATTATAGATTCTACCATCAACTTCAAACTCAATATTCAGATGCCCTGAGTTTTCACTTAATTCTCCGAAAATAATAAGATCCTCTCCCTCGTTTTGAGGGAGAGGAAATGTTAATTTTTGATTTGAGACTTTGCCAAAAACTTGAATGGATTCTTTTTCGGAAAAAAATATTTTTATAAAAGGATTCCCATCTCTCTCCTCAATATACATCAGGTTCTTATCGGTAACCAAACTACCATGATAAACCCCAATTATACCTTGAGAGTAAGAATTATGAATAAATAAAATACCTAGTCCGAAAATGAATAGCAGAATTCTCATGGAGTAAAATTTACATACAGGCAAACATCGCTAAAGTCGCTCCACCAGTTGCGATCAACCAATTAGCATCCTTAGTGCTTACATACATCCCTAATGAAGTAAGAAACACAGTACTCAGCACGGCGAGATCCTCAAAACTGCATCCCCCACTCACAATTTCCATTTTTTCAATACTTAACTCTCTCATAATTTTGTTGTTTAAATTGGTTAGTTGTTTAAGAATAACCTAAGCTAAATACAGGTCACTGTCATTTCATTACAGTCAGCTATCTTTTTTTTGAACAATTGTATGATTTTTTTTCTTTGCAATAGCATTAGCCTTCACCTATAGTCAAATTCAATTACTCCAAAAGGTTGTAGATCATTCGTTCTTTGAGGCCAAGCTTGTTTGCCTAATCCTTTGGACTCCCCGTTTTCTCCTTTTCGATCAGTTCTATTAGGAGCTTCGTACGCTCGTATTATTTCTATCCTATGCAGGAGTTAAAGTCATGAATTTCAATCGTAGGAATTCTAAACCGAATAATTGAGATTATAGGCTTTTAGACTTTCGTATAGATTTGAATAAGAAGATTGAAAATCTTAGGATTGAGCTTCGAGAGCACTTTCGATCATTATCTACTTAAATTGAAGAAAATATAAAAATCAGTCTGTGTAAACACAAATCATAGTGGAGAAATAAACTGGCTCAGTTGTCGTCAGGAAATTATCATTTTACTAAAGCAATTTATTATAGAGCCAATAAAGACTAAAAGAAATTAGAATCACTTTTAAGATAATATTTAGAACATCAATTATTTGTTTTTTTTTCATTATTTCACTTAATACTACATAATAAATTATTGTAAAAAATTTATCTAAATAAGAGGCCATTCCAGAATAAATCGGAATGGCCTAAGGCTATTTAAAATAATCTAATTACGATCCATCCTCCACATGATAAACCAAGAGGAAGACCTACCCCCGTAAATATTGATGCAATACCAACTCCCGTACAAAATCCATCTACAAAACCGATTAAATCTGCATCACCTCCCTGAATACTAACTAATTGATCTAATGTTAATTCTTTCATAAAATATCTGTTAAATGTTAAAATTTGTTTTTTCAGTTTCAGGTATCACCAGATAAGCAAACTGCAATAGCGAATGCAGTTCCCCATATACCTGTGAATAAGGCGATTCCTATAGCAAAACCACAAGCTTCTGCATCAGTCAAAGGTCCTTCAAAAAGCCCCTGCCCCCCATTCACCATTTCCATTCTTTCAATACTTAACTCTCTCATAATTTTGTTGTTTTAAGTTAAAAATTTGATTAATTGTAACCAAACATAAATACAGGTCACTGTCATTTCATTACAGTCAGCTATTTTTTTTTGAAAAAATATAGCTTTTTGAGATTTTACAGAAAAAGATATTATCAGATACCATAAGTCTAAGATCATCCATAATTCGGTACACCATTCGCTCCTTTACACCCAGTCTTTTAGCAAGTTCCCCAGGACTCCCTGTCTTTTCCTTTTCGATTAGCTCGATAAGGAGCTTCGTGCGCTCATAGTATTTTAGTCCTGCCATGATCTAGTGGGTAAGGTGAAGAATTTGTTTGAAGGCGTTGGAATAGGCATTTTCTTGATCCAAGAGCTCTGTATGAGTTCCTGAAAAAGCGATTTTTCCTTCCTGAAGCAGTAGTATTCGATCCGCTCTAGCTGCCAAGCTGGGCTGATGAGTAATCATCAGAAGTGCTGCCTGCCTTTTCCTGAGGTAGTTCTGGATCAGGACCAGCAGTTGATCTTCCAACTCCCAGTCCATGGCAGCGGTCGCTTCATCCAATATCAGCAGCTCTGGCTCTCTCACCAGGGCTCGGACGATACCGACCAGCTGACGCTGACCACCGGAAAGATTTCGACCATCTTCCCCACAGAGCGTCATGGCACCCTGAGGCAATGCCTTGAAAAGATTCCAAAGTCCCAACTCTTCCCCGACTTTGGCAATGCGCTCTAGCTCCTTAGGATCCGAACTCAGCGCAATATTATCAAATACCGTCGCATTGAAAATCTTCTCCTTTTGATTGACTACTCCCAACGCAGCACGCCAGTCAGGTAGCGGAATGGCTTTGGAGTCTTGCCCTTTGATGCGAATGCTTCCCGACTCTGGCGCATAAAAGCGCTGAATGAGATCTACTAGTGTGCTTTTACCTGTTCCCACCGGAGCAAAGACCGCCATAAAGGCTCCAGCCTCTAGCGTAAAACTAACTCCCTTCAATATTTGCGCCCGCCCCGGATGGCGAAAAGTCACCTGATCCAGTGTCAGCAGCGGAGAATCCCCTGTGATAGGCTGACCTTTTTCTTGGGGTTCATCTGACTCCATGTCCAAGCCAGCAATCTCAAAGAGTCGATCAAAGGCGACTTTTGCTTCCTGAAACTGAATGTTGGCGACTACCAGTCCTGCCACTGCCGGCACAATCGTGCTTCCTATTGTAATCAGTGCCATCAATTCCCCGAGAAGTAGCTCGCCCTGAAAAATCAGATAGACTCCGGCCCCGAAAAGCAAACTCATGAAAATGGCGACAACCAGTTGGGCCCAAAACGAAAAATTATTGCCGATAATCGCCAGTTCGTAGCCCTTCGATTGGTACATGGAATAGACATTTTCGATTCGGTTTTGATATTCTGTTTCCTTTGAGTAGGATAGAATCACATGCATTCCCGTGAGGCTATCCACATACTGGGTTTCATTCAGGGAGTGGGCCGCCATCACTTCTTTTTGCTTTGCTAAGATCGGAGCATGATATTTCCAACCGGCAATCAGAAAGAAGAAAACGCCCAACGAACAAATCAAACCGATAAGGCTGGATTGATAAAAGACAAATAGCAAGGACACCATCACGACCAATACATTGATAATGACTGTACCTGTAATCAAAGAAACGGTATTCCGAATTCGAAGGGAGTCATTCATTCGGGCAATCAAATCCCCGGTGCTATAGCCTCGAAAGTAATTCATCGGCAGCCGCATAATTCGCTCGATAAAGGAAGAGACGATCCGAACATTGAGATCTCTGCCCTGCCTGGCCATAAAAACGCCTTGGATATAGCCTAGTATTGCCCGAAAACTAAGGAGAAAACACAAGGCTACGGCACCCATAATTGCTTTATCATAGGTCTGATTGGGAAGAAAATCATCGATCAGCCGCTGGGAAAAAATGGCGGTCGAAAGTCCGGTGACAGCCATAAGGCTACCGATCACCGTGGCTACAATCAGGATGGGAATATCCTCAGCGATCAGCGACACAAACCAAGCTCGCTTGGATCGAGAAACTAGCGCTTTACTTTGCAAGGCTTCCGTGGGCTCAAGGCGAAGAAGTATTCCTGATTTCCACTGTACCATCAGCTCAGATTCTGACATTCCTAAAATACCTACTGCGGGATCACTTACCCAATGCTTTCCCTCAGCAAAACCAAAATACACTAGGTAATGCTCCCGATTTTGATCCTGAACCACATGTAGTATCGCCGGGCCGCTCAGCTCTTTCAAGTGAATCAAC
>JAFMBQ010000362.1 GCA_017858365.1 Algoriphagus sp.
CAGTCACATCAAACTGAGGCTCAAATTTCATTTCAAATTCTGCCTTGAAAACTCTCCTAGAAAGCGATTCTTCCGACTCAGTACCTCGATCATTCAGACGCACTTTGAGTACATCTAGACTCGGTACTTTCACAAAAATCGCTAAGGCTTGATCTCCAAAATAGTTTTTCAACGCAAGACCACCTTTGACATCAACATCAAAAATTACCGCTTTTCCACTGTCCCAGATCCGTTGGATTTCTTCTTTCAGGGTGCCGTAGAAGTTACCGGCATAGACTTCCTCCCATTCGATAAATTCATTTTCATCAATCTTTTTCTTGAATTCTTCTTGGCTTAAAAAATAATAATCCTTGCCATGCACTTCATGTCTTCCACGACGATCACGCGTACAGGCAGAAATAGAAAATCCCAGATTTGGGATTTTGGTGATAAGGTGCTTGACTAAAGAAGTTTTCCCAGATCCCGAAGGGGCCGAAAAGATAATCGCCTTGCCTGAGGTCATGTTTACTTGATTTCCTGAATCTGTTTACGGATGCTATCTGCTAGTTCAGCTGGTAAAGCATGCTTGGTACACTTGTTTTTCAACAGATCCCGAATCGCTTGTTCCAAGTGAAAGTGCTCAAAGCAAGGTTGGCATTTGGCCAACTTTTCTGTCAACACTTTTTTCGAATTGTCCATCTCTCCATCGAGAATGCTTTCCAGCAATTCAAAGCATTTGCTCGTGTCTCCGCATTTCAACTTTCGTGCTTCTGATGATTCTTCGTTCATATCCATCTTAATTCTATTAATTATTCCTCCTCTTCATCTGTTTTATAGCCCATGTGTTTCGCATAGCCTTGTAGCTTTTCTTTGAGTAGATTTCGCGCTCGATGCAATCGAGATCTAACTGTACCGATGGGTATATCCAAAATTTTGGACATCTCCTCATAGGTAAATCCCTCCAAGTCGCAAAGAATAATCACCGTTCTGAAATCTACTACCAAACTATTAAGCGCGTTGGAAATCTCATCCCCGAGCATATCCTTTAGGGATTCGGCTCGCATGTCACTGGTGCTTTGGTAATCAACGTCATCAGAGTTGTAATAAGTTTCAACCTCCTGGTAATCTACCTTTGCAGGTTGCTTACTCTTTCGTCTGTATTCGTTAATGAAACTATTTTTGAGAATTCGAAAAAGCCATGCCTTTGCATTCGTTCCCTGCTCAAACGAGTTGATGAACCGATAGGCTTTCAGATAAGTATCCTGTACCAGATCTTTTGCATCATCCTCGTCAAAGGTGAGCCTATAAGCAAAATTATACATCGAGTCGATGTGTGGCATAAACTCACCATCGAAGATGCTGTTCTTTTCTTCTTGAGAATATTTCCTGCGCTGTACTTCAGACATATGATCCAAAAGTAACGATTGAGTCAATTTATAACTAGGAATCGGGAAGAATTCAGGTGATTTCCTTTATTTTGTTGCTTGATTGGTTCACAGAAGATCCCAATTCTCATCCCGTTTTTATGTTTTTCATCAGATTGCTTTCCAGGCTTCCCCTTCCAGTACTTTACCTTTTCTCTGATTTGCTGTACTTAGTTGCGCGGTTCTTGATCAGTTACCGAAAAAAAGTGATCGATTCAAATCTGGAGTTTGCCTTCCCGGAAAAGTCAGCTGCTGAGCGAAAAAAGATTCGAAATAAATTCTATCGAAATTTCACCGATGCCTTCTTTGCAGAGACCATCAAGCTGCTCACCATTTCTGAAAAAGAATTTAATAGCCTCTTTTCAATAAAAAATGCTGAGCTGCTTGACCAAGCGGTATTACGGGGAAGAAGTGCTCTGATGGTAGCCGGACATATCTTCAATTGGGAGTTTGGAGTAATTGGCACTAATCTTCACACCAATTCTGAAGTAGAAACTGTTTACCTCAAAGTAAACAATCCCTTCTTTGATCGTCTAATGAATCAAATCAGGATGCATTTTGGAGGCTATCTCACTGAGAAAAAAGAATTTCGAAAAAGCATACTTACTGTAAAAAAATCGCCAAGAATAATCCTTCTGGGATCTGACCAGCGTCCTCCCCAATCAGAAAAACGCTACCAACGAGAATTCCTCAATCGTCCGGCAGTATTTTTTGAGGGAGCCGAATTCCTATCCAAAAAGATGGATGCAGAGGTGATCTATGGAGAAATGAAAAAAATCAAGCGTGGCCACTATGAGTTTGAGTTTTCACTTTTGGCTTCACCACCTTATGATAATTCTGACCCGCACAGTATTACAGACGAGTTTTGTAGAAGGCTCGAAGAAAACATTCGTAAACAACCTGACTTATACCTTTGGAGTCACAAGAGGTGGAAGATTTAATTAAATTAAAAATTAGCCAAACTTGTCTGATTAGACGATTGAAAAATCTATTTGACCAAAAGGCAAACAATAGAATTGTCCAAAAACTCAAGTATCCTAATCCAATCAGGACTACTATTGCAAAGCAAAGAGAACGAATTGATCTCTTTAAGCCTTTTTTTGAACCTTATAGCCTCTATTTTGGCTACTTAAATACAGGATTTTAATAAGTGGAAAGAACAAATCCTGCTTTCTCAGCGATAAAATTGAAAATGGAATATCTAGATAAACTAAACCCCGAACAACGAGCCGCCGTCGAGCATACCGAAGGTCCCCTGATGATTATAGCAGGAGCTGGGTCGGGCAAAACCCGTGTGCTCACCTATCGAATCGCACACTTGATCTATGCCAAAGGGGTAGATGCTTTTAATATTCTTTCATTGACCTTCACCAATAAAGCTGCCGCAGAAATGCGCCACCGAATCGAATCGCTGGCTGGCCTTGAAGCTCGAAATACATGGATGGGAACATTCCACTCAGTCTTTGCAAAGATTCTCCGAGTAGAAGCTGGCAAAATTGGCTACCCTTCCAACTTCACGATCTACGACGCAGATGATTCTAAATCTCTGATTCGTACCATTGTCAAGGAAATGAGATTGGATGATAAAGTCTATAAAGCAAATGCTGTCCTATCCAGAATCTCAGGTTCCAAAAACAGGCTGATTTCTTGGCAAGCCTACCAAAATGATCCATTTGTCAAGGCTGATGATGAAGCTGCGATGAAGCCGAAAATGGGCGATATCTATCAAAAATATCAAGATCGACTCTTCAAAGCCGGAGCGATGGATTTCGATGATTTGCTCTTCAATACCAATGTGCTCTTCCGGGATCATCTTGATGTGCTCAATAAATACCAGCAGCGATTTCGTTACGTGATGGTGGATGAGTTTCAAGACACCAACCTTTCCCAATACCTGATCACCAAAAAACTAGCTGCCGTCCATCAGAACATATGCGTGGTTGGCGATGATGCCCAAAGTATCTATGCATTCCGCGGAGCGGATATACAAAACATCCTCAATTTTGAGAAGGATTACCCTGATCTCTTCATCGTGAAGCTGGAGCAAAATTATCGCTCTACCAAGACCATCGTGGAAGCCGCCAATTCGATCATTGATAAGAACAAAGCGCAGCTCAAGAAAGTAGTCTGGACTTCCAATCCTGAAGGCGATTTGATCGAGTTGATCAAGGCCAGTTCTGATAATGAGGAGGGTAAAATTGTGGCAACAACAATCTTTGAGGAAAAAAACAATAAGAAGCTTCAGAACAGCGATTTTGCGATTCTCTACCGGACCAACTCTCAATCGAGATCCATGGAAGAGGCGCTTCGCAAACTGAACTTGACTTACAAAATTGTCGGAGGGTTATCTTTCTACCAGCGGAAGGAAATCAAAGATCTCATGGCCTATATGCGTTTTGCTGTCAATCCGATGGATGAGGAAGCCTTCAAGCGAATCATCAATTATCCAAAGCGTGGAATTGGAAATACCTCGGTCGATAAATTACTAGTGGCGGCATACGATCATGATACGCCACTTTGGCAAGTGGTACAAAATGGACCAAGTTTTCTAGGCGGAAGAGCTGGCGGTTTGGTGATGGATTTTGCCACTACGATCAAAGCTTTCCAAATCGAAATCGAACGCAAAGATGCTTTCGAAGCCTCCAACTACATAGCCAAACAAAGTGGCCTGTTGCGCGAGCTCTACGAAGACAAAACTATCGAGGGACTCAATCGCTATGAAAACGTCCAAGAACTCCTTAATGCAATCAAGGAATATGTGGACAATCCCGAGAATGAAGATAAAAGTCTAGGTTCATTCCTTCAGGAAATCGCCTTGCTCACCGATAATGATCGAGATAAAGACCTGACCGATGCGATTACCTTAATGACAGTTCACTCCTCCAAAGGTCTTGAATTCAAGCAAGTGTTTGTGGTTGGAATGGAGGAGGATTTATTTCCATCTCAGATGATGATGCAAAGTCGGGAAGATTTGGAAGAAGAACGCAGGCTATTTTATGTCGCGACGACTCGAGCTATGGACAAATTGTATTTCACCTATGCCCTGACCAGATACCGATTTGGCAGACTTTTAAACTGTGAGCCGAGTAGGTTTCTGGAAGAAGTAGAGGCAAATTGCATCAAAGTCAACAAACGCATGAGCACTCGAGATATGCCTGGAGCGTTTCGAAGCGAGGGACTTCCAGGTGGATCCGGATTCATCGGAATCAAAAAGAAACCAGTCAGTCAACCAGTCAGCAGTATAAAGCTTCACACGCCGAGTCCTGATTTTAAGCCTTCTAACACGAACAACTTACAAGCTCAGC
>JAFMBQ010000363.1 GCA_017858365.1 Algoriphagus sp.
TTGTTCCTAGTTTAGGCAACAAAACTGGTCCAGTTATTTAAGCAGTTAGGAACATCATCACCTTGAACATTCTCTAAATTTTTTACAAAAAATGGCTCATCTGAATCTTCTTGATTAAAGAAATATTCAATAGAAGGATTATTCCTTCTCATAACTTCAACCTCAAATAATATGGCTTCCTTTTGTGCCATTGAAAAGGCTACTGCGCCAAGAGATAACTTAGGATATTTTTCAACATGAGCTTTTACATACTCTGCTACCAATTTAGCCTCTATTTTATTTGTTCTACTTCCAGATCTCTCGTATACACTATCAGACGTATGAATAAATTTAAGACCTGTAGCATCACTAAACATTCCAGAACTTGGAAAGACGAAGAGTTTACTATCATAGAACTCTTTATTTGAAGTGTAAATTAAAGACTCATGCTTGCTTCTATAATGCCACTTCAGCATTGTTTCCCTTGCTCCTTGAGCAGAAAACAGATCTAAAACACTTTCGATTTCAGACGTAAAATTTTCTTCAATTTCTTCATCTGGGACTTCAATAGATTTACTAAAAAAGCTAGAAGGAGGCATTTGCTTTGAATCACCGACAACAATGACTTGCTTTCCTCGAAGTATAGCCCCTATCGAATCTGGAATTGGCACTTGTGATGCCTCATCAAAAATGACTAAATCAAATTGAAATTTCCCTGGAGGTAAAAATGTCGCCACAGACATTGGGCTCATCATAAAAACAGGCTTAATAGCTTGTATCACAACACTTGCTTTTTCTAGTATTCTCCTCACGGGAAGCAGCCTTCTCTTTTTTGCCATTTCCCTTCTCAATAATGCCATTTCGCCTGGTGCAGAGGAAGAAGGTAATTTCTTGTGAATAAAATCTACCAAGTATTCTTGGGCATGGTTGAAAGTCTCCTTATCAAGCTTGCTAAAGTCTTTTATAAATCTTTCATGAATTGTTCTATCGAAATTTTTAATCAAATCATGCTGATGATAAAAGTCATTTAGCAGGAGCTTCCAGAAGGAAAATTTTATGTAACTATGCAGTTCAGGGTATTTACCTTTATAATGATAAATGAACTTTCCAAGATGAGCTGAATCGGACTTTCCAAGGCTATCTACTAACCTATTCACTTGAGAAAGGTAATACAAAGAATTTGGCGCTTTAGATCGACTAAAAATTATATGGAATTGATTTTCAAAATCACTTGAGTACTCAATCATCTGATTGGTTGGCTCATAGCTTAGTATTTTATTGATTTCATTTCTGGTTTCCGAGATACTGGATTCAATGCTATTAAGCTCCTTAAAATAGTTTCCCGCTTTTTCTCTATTAGCTGATGAAGAAGAAATACTAGCCCAAATCTTCTCGTCTATCTCATTTTTTTCAAGCTTATCATTGATTACAATTGCAAATTGAAGTGCCTTTTCAATACTATCCCAATCCGATTTTTCTCCTCTCCATTGCTGAGGGAAAAGCGTCTTTAATTCATTCTCAAATTCTGCTACTTCTGTGCTAATTCTGAGGTATTCGATAAGATCATTAAGATGGCTAACGGCAAAGCTTACATCAAATTTTTCAGCTCCTTTTCTTAGCACTAGGTAGGAGGCTTTTGCCTTCCTAAATTTTGAATTCAAAAAAGAATACCATTTACCACCATACAATTCAAGAGATTTCTTTGTGAAACCTGCATCTGCAATACTACTGGATGTCAACAGCTCCTTGTCAAAAAGTTCTTCTACAATAGTTTTTGAGCCAATCAGCTTGGAAATTCTGTCTGTGACATTTGTTAAGAAGGTGTTATTGAGAAGTATCGGTGACTCGATTTCCATCGCCTCCACTACTTTTGATTCGGAAAGGTATTGTAGCGAATTAATCAGTCTAACAAAATCCCCATCATTCTCAGGTAACTTTATATCTACTATTTGGGAAACTTCAGCTAAAAGCCCCTTCCTTTTTTCAAAAAGAGCAAGCAACCGGGCATTGGATTGGTTCACTGCTTCTATTAGCCCGGGATTCACCTCTAACAGTTTTGCCCCATAGTATGGATGTGCGCTTATAGATGCTTCTTCGGAGAGCTTTTCAAAAATAAGGCTCAGATCGTTTTCAAATGATCGCCAATTACTTTGGGTAAAGGTTCTGAAGAACTCAAACTCCACATCCACCACTTCTGAAAAATCGGATAGTGCCTTTTTCAAAAAAACATAATTGCCTAAAGCTTTTCCAAAGTTGAAACCAGAATCATTAATGGTTTCTTTTAGCAAATTTGCATACTCATCGAGATAGGTCTTTATTCTTTCAAGCTCTTCTTTTTCTGAGTCTCGGCCTGGAATTTCTGGTTGATCCTCAAATAAAGTAGCTTGAATACTATTTAGCACATCCTTAGGGCGACTTTTGTGAGAGTGTAATTCTAAAACACTATGACCAATTTGAGTCTGGTCAAGTCTATTCTTTACGACCTCCAAAGCAGTAAGCTTTTGAGCTACAAACAATACCTTTTTATCTCGAGAGATTGCCTCGGAAATTAGATTAGTTATGGTTTGGGATTTGCCTGTACCCGGCGGGCCTTGGATAACTAAACTGTGCCCATTCATCACCTTTAAAATCGCTTCAGTTTGGGTTGAATCAGCGTCTTTTACTAAGTATAACTTTTCTGGAGAAAGAATCTGTGCACTTAAATCTAAGTCCATAGAATCATTCGAGGATCCAAAACCAGTCTCAAAAAGAGATTTTAAAATATCATTATCAAAAGGTTGAGCTTCGTCTGGCCATTGGGCAGCATCTAAGTCCTTGTACATTTGAAACTTGCCAAAGGAGAAGAAGCCTAACGCAATTTTGTTTTGCACGATCTCAAATCTTTTTAGCTTATCTGTCGCACTTGCTATACTTTCAAAATATTCCTTTATGTCAAGGTCAGACTGATTTTCAGTAATACTTCTTGGAAGATCTAATTTAAAATCATTTTTTATTTTGGCATACAATGTTTCGTTTTCAGATAGATCTAGTTCGGTATAATTCACCTTAAATCCTTTGCCTGCTGCAGTTCGGTTCAGCTCAACTGGAATAAGCAATAATGGGGCTACTCGCTCTATTTTTGAATTATCATCTTCATACCATTTTAGAAAGCCAAGAGCTATAAATAAAACATCAATTCCTCTTTCTTGAAAAATGGTTTTGGCTTCATTTTCTATTCTCAAAAGCCTTAAATCTAAATCATTCGGATTAAGCTTGGTTTGAAGATGTAGGTCTGAATACCGACCTTCACCTTTTTCTTCGGTTAGATATTCCTCTAAAGAAGGTAACTCAACCTCGTTATCTTCTTCATCTTCTTCTAAATGGTAAATTTCAGGGCTAGGTAAAAATGTCATCTTTTTCACCTCACTTACCAGAAGTCGGAAAATCTCTTCTGACTTTTCATCAACTATATCTATATGTTTTTTTCCTCTGGGTGAAAAATGAAGTAATGAATTGCCTCTCAATCCAAGATCAAGAAGTTTCTCCCGAATATTCTCTAATTGTGTTTTGGTTTCGCTCATTTTGTTAGAAAAAGGAATTCTTAAAATAGTTACTCCTAAATAGTAAATCACCCCGCATCCGCATTCCCATTAATCCTGTCAAGGATGCTGACGATTTTTGTAACTTGTACATCGTCAAATAAACCAAAGGGGCCTGTGTCATTTGATGTCACAGCAATAAAGAAATAACTGTCAGAATCAAACCGATAACTGCTAGCCAAAAGAGGATCTTTAAATACCCCTCAATACTTTTAAGTGTTTCGTTTTGAGTCTTCAGCCCTTTTTCCATCATAGATAGAAGCTCTTTATTTGTTTGTTCGGAGGATGAAAATTTTGGATTGCTTTTTTTCAGCTCTTCAATTTTTGTCCAGAATATTTCTATTCTATTTAACTCCTCTTGAGAATTATCCTAAGCTAATTTTTCCTCTAATTGAATAAGACATTGTTCAGCATCCTTGATATTTCCTGATTCAATCAGTTCATCAATTTTTATCTGAGCCTGTGAAAATTCTAATGCATCCATTTTCTAACGTGTTTTTTATTTTTCCCAAGGGCTTGCAATCTACAAACAGAACATAATCTGCAGGACCTGAAGAAGTCTGATATTCTCGAATTGCAACACCCTTCCCCGCTGAGAGATTAACCTCGCTTTTTGATTGCACCAACCAGCCTGCCTGTTCTAATCGTTTGTCAATTAGATCTCTTGCGATTTGCTCAGGGTTTTGATTGGGAGTTATTGTCATTCAAAAAGTGGGGGTTGGGGTATGCAAAATAGTGAAAACTAAAATCTCTAAAAGCAACTTCACTCAATTGTTATATCATATGTTCGGGTCCCATTACTATCAGAAACCGAAACCCTGGTAGTAGCCGCTACTATATTACCTTGATAATCCCTTTTCATAGAAAGTGATCCTCCACTATAGGTATAGCCAGAATTATTATACCCCGAATGGACAGATCCACCATCCCCAAAGTCAATCACTGCTACACGATCATATTCGACCTTTACACTCAGTGTGTAATTTGACCGCTGATAGGTGCTAGGATTATAGTAAGCAACAGATGCATCATACCATCCATTATCTATCGCTGCAACAGAGATTTTGGACGATTCTTCAAAACTTGACAGGGTTTGGTGTTCCTAACTGCTTAAATAACTGGACCAGTTTTGTTGCCTAAACTAGGAAC
>JAFMBQ010000364.1 GCA_017858365.1 Algoriphagus sp.
TTAAGAAAATGACTTAGCTCCCGAGGTACGAAGGAGATCCAGTCATTTTTAGGTGCGCAAGGCAGCACAAAATTCCGCTGTCTCTTCATTTCAAATCAATGAAAAAAGCTGCCAGCGGAAAGAAAAGACTGAGGCTCGGGGCTTTTTGGTTACTTTTTGGCCGCCAAAAAGTGACAAAGATAAATGGCTTGAATTTGGCCATATGAGCCCGGAACGGTGAAACTTGGTTTTAGTAAAATAGGTATCCTTCTTTAGACTATAAAGTTTTAGTCCAAAAACCATTTTGCTTCTTCACTAAAATCAGGGTAGAAACTAATTTTTTGCCCGTAGGCGAACAATATTGTTCGACGTTATGAGACTTCATTTTAAGAAAAGCCCTTTTTAGCTTATTCAGGCTGATTTTTGATGGCACAAGATTGGAAATGTAAACGATATTGCGAGATCTTTTTTTAAATAATAGTTTAACAAGGTCGAAGTAATCCTTCAGTGGGAAAGAGATTGCTTCGGATTTGAAAAAAGTGAACTTAGAAAGAACAGAGAGAAATAAATCCTCGCAATGACGGTCTATATGCTCAAAAACTACTTAAAAATTGCCATAAGAAACCTCCTGAAGCATAAGCTTCATACAGGAATTAACTTGATCGGATTGTCCCTTGGACTGGGCGTCAGTATTCTGATTTTCTTCTTTGTGCAGCAGGAAATGAGTTTTGATTCATTTCATTCCGATGGGGAAAGAATTTTCAGGTTGAAGCGATTTGAAATGGTAGAGGGTTCATTTCGAGAAAGCTATTCTTCGCCTGCGATCACAGCGCCAACGGTAGCCGCCGAATTTCCCGAAATCGAGAAAGTGTCTCGCATGGTTGGTGGGGGCGTTCAAGCTTATATTTCAGAAGAAAACACTGATTTTCAAACCTTCATGATGGTGAGTCCTACCTTCTTGGAGATTTTTGATTTTGAATTAATCCAAGGAAATAAAAGTCAGGTACTGGCTGATAAATACAGCGCAGTTATTACCCAAAAGACGGCAAAAAAATACTTCCAAGATGGAAATCCAATCGGGAAATCAATCCGCTTGAAAATGGGTGAAAACTTTGAAAGCTACCAAGTCACTGGCTTATTAAAAGACATTCCAGAAAACTCGAGCATCAAATTTGAAATTCTACTCAATGAGGAAAACCTTTCTTATTCTTTTGATGAAGAATCCCTGACCAACTGGTATAATATTTTTGGAGAGACCTATGTAAAGTTGACAGATGCTTCCCTGGAATCAAATGTAGAGGCCGGAATGGAGGCGATGATGGAAAAAGTACTGGGGGAGGATTACAAGCAGGGAGAATATTATTTCACATTGGAGCCAATTCGCGACATGCACTTGACGGATGTCGAAACCGATGGCATGGTGGAAGTCACCAAACCGAAGTTGCTTTTAATCCTAGGTGGAATTGCATTTTTGATTTTGTTAATCGCCAGTATCAATTTCACTACCATGGCCATAGGTCGGGCGACTACTCGTGCCAAAGAAGTGGGCGTTCGGAAAACGATGGGGGCAGACTTTAAGCAACTGATTTTCCAATTTTTGACTGAAGCCTTTTTGACTACGCTACTTGCATTGGTAGTTGGGTTGATTTTGGCGGAGTTGCTATTACCTACATTTAATGAGCTTTTTGAAAAGGAATTAAATCTAGTCTATGGCCCTTCCCAGATCGGGATTTTAATTGGCTTGATCTTATTGATCACTGCTTTGGCTGGAGCTTATCCTGCACTTTTTATGTCGAGCTTGAAACCCATAAAGGTTTTGAAAGGGAATCTTTCAATGAATTTTGGAAAGCAGGCACTTCGAAAAGGCTTGGTCGCATTTCAATTTTTCATCTCCTTCTTACTGATTGCTGCAACATTGATCATGGTGAATCAGATGAATGCCATTCGGAATTTTGATTTGGGTTTTGACCAAGAGATGGTTTTGATGGTGGATGTGCCGGATATTCCATCATTGAGTTTTGAGACTTCTGTAGAGGAAAGTTTCAAGCAAGCAGAGCTTTATCGTCAGGCATTGATTCGGAGATCGGAGGTACAGTCAGCAGGGATTTCCATTGCGACTTATGGCGATAATGCATTTTGGCAGGCTGGATTTCCATTGGAGGATGGGAAAAGCTTTAACTACCGGGTCAATTTTGTGGGGGGTGATTATGTAAAAACCCTAGGTTTTGAAATCTTGGAAGGACGCGATTTAAATCCGGCTCCTGGGGCTGATTCTGCTGCTTTTTTAATTAATGAAGCATTTGCTCAAGCCATGAACTGGGAAGATCCAACGAAAGAAATGCTAGATCCTAGCCGCTTTGATCCACATCAGATTGTAGGCTTGATAAAGGATTTTCATCATTCTTCTATATACAAAGAAATTGAACCAGTTCTTATCGCGAAAAGTCCAAAAATTGCTTTTAGTGGAATCAATAATTTGATGATTCAATCCACGACTAATCCAAAGGTGCTCGTGAAAGGTTCTGGGACAGACTTTGAAGCGCTCAAAGCAGTTCTTGAAAGTGAGTGGAAAAAGACTTTTCCATCTGAAGTCTTCTCCTTTAAATTCATGGATGAGACTGTACAAGAGCAATACAAGGCAGATGAGCGCTTGGGAAAAATGGTATTTCTGGCGGCCGGAATAGCGATATTGATTGCTGCGATGGGATTATTCGCCTTGGCTGCTTTGAGTATTTCCGGGCGAACCAAAGAGATCGGGATTCGGAAAGTACTCGGTGCTTCGAGTTGGAGTATCAGTTGGATGTTCAATAAAGAGTTTCTGATCATCACTTTGATAGGTGTGTGCTTCGCATTACCGCTGAGCCTGTATTTGATGGAAGATTGGATTTCTCAGTTTGCCGTCAAAGAATGGCCTTCTTGGATCAGTTTTGCAATGCTTGGAGTAGGAGGCATTGGATTTACACTGTTGATTGTATCCGCACAAGCTTTCAAAGCTACGCTGTTGAATCCGGTGGATACGCTGAAGGATGAGTGAGGATTTGTGATTTATGATATGTGATTTAAGATATTAGAGAATTTAGAAGTATTAGGTCATTGCGAGATTTTAAATCAGGAATTTGAAAACCTTGAATACATCCAAAATCGAAGCAATCTTTTAAAATGACGCGGATTGCTTCGGATTTTGAAAAATGAAGTAAAATAAAGTCAGTAGTAAATCCTCGCAATGACGAGAACCGACAACTGATAACCGACAACCGATAACCGACAACCGACACCTGACAACAGATAACCGACTATGTTCAAAAACTACCTTAAAATCGCCTGGAGAAATATTTTCAGAAATAAAGTCCGATCTGCAATCCATATTTTGGGACTTTCGATCGGGATAGCCATTTGCTTTTTGATTTTCAATGTGGTGACACATTCCTATAGCTTTGATCGCTTTCATCCGGATGTAGCGCGGATTTATCGGATCAATAGCGTAACAGATTGGGGGGGAGTGGGAGCTTTTATTATTTCCGGTACTCCGGGGCCTTTAGGAGAAGTGATCCAAGATGAAATCCCTGGTATCTCCCTGAAAGGAAGACTTTACACCGGTTACAATACCTTGGTTGCTGATCCTGCTAACAGTAAAACCTTTGGGCGCTCTGATAAGGTGACTTTTGCTGACGAAGGTTTCTTTCAGATCTTTCCTAGAACTTGGTTGGCCGGAAATCCAAAAACTGCTTTGCAGCAGCCAAACAGTTTGGTGATTTCAGAGGCAAGTCTTCATAAATATTTCCCAGGCTCGCAAGCCAGTGATGTGTTGGGAAAAGAACTCATGTTCGTGGAAGCGGATAGTATTTTGGCACAAATCACGGGCGTAGTTGCGGACTTTACGGAGAATTCTGATTTCATTTTTCAGGACTTCATTTCCTTTAGCACGATCCAAACGGATGAAATCAAAGAATGGTATGGGCTACATGAATGGAGTTCTGTCAATTCGAGTTCGCAGCTTTTTGTCAAGCTGAATCCAACTGTGGATGTCAAGTCCATCAATGAATCCTTTGCTCCACTTGTCGAAAAACATTTTAAAGCAGAGGACGATTCAAAGACAAGTTTCTTTGCAGAGCCAGTGACAGAAATGCATTTCTCTCAAAACTATGCCGATGATCATGTCTCCAAAGTCTTTTTGAATGGACTGATCTCTATCGGCTTGATTATTTTGGTTTTGGCGAGTTTGAATTTTATCAATTTGGAAACTGCCCAAGCTATCAATCGAGCCAAAGAAGTAGGAATCCGAAAGACAATTGGCGGGAGTAGGGGTGAGTTGATCCTACAATTCTTATCCGAGACTTTTTTGCTAATATTGATCAGCACCGTCCTGGCGATGGTTTTTGTGGAGGGACTACGGCTTTCATTCGCCAGCTATTTGCCTCAAGACTTTACCTTAGATTTTTTATCGAATTTCAATTTGATTTTCTATCTGTCATTTCCCCTTGCGCTCACCTTAGTGACTGGTATTTATCCCTCTTTGATATTATCTGGATACCAAGCTCAGCGGGCTTTGAAAGGTGAATTTTCAAAATCTGGAAAATTTTCATTGGGAGTTTTTCTACGAAAAAACCTAACAGTGCTACAGTTTGCCTCTTCGATAGCCTTTATCATTTTGGTTTTAGTACTTAATTCCCAACTCCGATTTGTGACGAGCCAGCCTTTAGGGTTTGACAAAGAAGCAGTGCTTTAT
>JAFMBQ010000365.1 GCA_017858365.1 Algoriphagus sp.
AGACATGTCGGTTTTATGATTCTAAAATCGTGATCTTCTCGATTATGTCTCCACCTTTTATTGCATCAATTACATCTAGACCCTCAACTACTTTTCCGAAGCAAGTGTGATTTCTATCTAAATGTGCAGTATTGTCACGGCTATGGCAAATAAAGAACTGAGAGCCTCCAGTATTTCTTCCCGCATGCGCCATAGAAAGAACACCTCGGTCATGGTACTGATTTTCACCAGTTAATTCACAATCAATCTTGTAACCTGGTCCACCGGTTCCTGTTCCGTTTGGACATCCTCCTTGAATCATAAAATTTGGGATTACTCGGTGAAAAGTAAGACCATCATAAAATCCTTTTTTTGAAAGATCTATAAAGTTTTGTACTGCTTTCGGAGCATCTGCATCATAGAACTCCACCTTCATTGTGCCTTTTTCAGTTATTATTTCAGCTGTTCTCATATATTGTTTTTATTCGGTAGAATATTTAAGAGTCGCAAAAATAACTTTTTTACTTTTAATCTTTAGCACAGAGAGAAGTTTAAATGTGAAATTATCCTGAAAGTTATTCACGATATAACTATTTCAATTTTAGCATCTTCCTCTCATTAAACTTGCTTTAAGGCATTAACACCAATAGTAAAAAAAAGAGAGCCTACATTTTTTGATGCAGACTCTCAGGTATTTGGGTTTATAAATCTTTAAATTTTTGGTGCTCCTTGAAGAATTTCAACAGAAGCAAAGTCCTTGAACTGATCAAAATTCTTTACAAATGAATTCGCAAGCTCCTTTGCTTGCTTATCATAATTCTCAGGATTTGGCCAAGTCGCCCTTGGATTCAAAATTTCAGAAGGAACATTTGGACAGGTCTGCGGAACTTGGAAGCCAAAACTTGGATGCTGCTTAAATTCTACTTCATCAAGCTTGCCTTCAAGAGCGGCAGAGATCATCGCTCTGGTATAGCTAAGTTTCATTCTAGATCCAGTCCCGTATGGACCGCCGGTCCAACCTGTATTGATCAGCCATACATTTGTTTCATACTTTTCCATCTTTTCTCCAAACAAGGTGGCATAAGCAGTGGGATGCAGTGGTAGAAAAGCAGCACCAAAACACGCCGAGAACGTCAATTTTGGCTCTGTGATTCCCATTTCAGTTCCAGCCACTTTTGCAGTATAGCCGGAGATAAAATGGTACATCGCCTGGCTTTTAGTCAATTTTGAAATTGGTGGGATCACACCAAATGCATCTGCAGTCAAGAAGAAAATATTCTTCGGAATTCCAGCCATTGAAGGTAGAATCGCATTTGGAATAAAATCAATAGGGTAGGCAGTTCTTGTATTTTGGGTAACCGACTTATTACTGTAATCTATTTCTCTAGAATCAGCCTTGAATCGGGTATTTTCAACAATAGATCCAAATCTAATAGCATCATATATCTCTGGTTCTTTTTCTCGACTTAGATGGATCACTTTTGCATAGCATCCACCTTCGAAATTGAAAACTCCATCTGAAGTCCAGCCATGCTCATCATCACCGATAAGTCCACGTTTGGGATCAGCTGAAAGGGTAGTTTTTCCTGTACCGGAAAGTCCAAAGAAAATTGCAGTATCGCCTGCCTCGCCCACATTTGCGGAGCAGTGCATGGACAGGATCTGTTTCTCGTGAGGGAGGATATAATTTAAAACCGAGAAGATGCCCTTCTTGATTTCACCGGCATAGCCCGTTCCCCCGATCAGTATCATTCGCTTGGAGAGATTTAAAATCGCAAAATTCGAATTCTCAGTACCATCTATTTCAGGATCAGCCTTAAAATCAGGAGCACAGATGATAGTGAAGTCATGCTCAAAATTTAAGAGTTCTTCTTGACTTGGCCTCAAGAACATGTTGTTGCAAAAGAGATTATGCCAAGCCCAAGTATTGATCACTCGTAAATTCAGTCTGTGAGTCGGGTCTGCACCCGCATAAGCATCTCTTACAAAAAGGTCTTTGTCTTGAAGATAAACCTTCATTTTCTCCAACAATGCATCAAACTTTTCGGAATCAAAAGCGATATTAATGTCGCCCCACCAAACTGAGTCCTTGGTCTGATCATCAATCACAATGTATCTGTCTTTAGGAGATCTACCGGTAAATTCGCCGGTATCAGCCATAAGAGCTCCTGAAGTAGTGAGGTATCCTTCCTTTTTTGCTAATGCATGCTCTACTAATGCGGCCGGTGGAAGGTTAAAATGTACTTTTCCGCTTGTCTCCAAGTCTAGAAAAGACAGGGGGGAGGTCTGGGTTTCCAGAACTTGATCCTGCATAATATTTGGGTTTAACACTGAAAATTGTCTGGACAAAATTAGTCAAATCTTTAAAATTCTAAAGGTAAAATCTTTAATTTTTGGCTATACAATCGATTACGAAGATAAAACCAATGATTATTCTGAAAGCTAAATTAACAATTATCATTCTTGGAATAAAGTAACCTATCCACCTAAGTAAATTTTGCTGACTCAGCGTATTTCCAATACAACAGTTTTGGAAACAAGTCCCAAAAAAGAGTATTATTGTAAAATTTAATTCACCCAAATAAAACGATCCTTGGAAAAACAACTTACTCCTGAATTTGATGGACCGACTATTTTCGGTCATCCAAAAGGCTTAATGACACTATTTTTCACTGAGATGTGGGAACGTTTCAGTTATTATGGAATGCGAGCCTTGCTTATTCTTTTCATGACCACGGCAGTATTTGAAGGAGGGCTAGGCTTTGACGATAAGACCTCTGGTGCGATTTATGGACTCTATACTATGGGAGTTTATCTTTTAGCTTTACCTGGCGGTTGGTTAGCTGATCGACTATTTGGATTGAAACAGTCTGTTTGGTATGGAGGGATAATTATAGCATTAGGCCACTTCACGATGGCACTGCCAGGTGTTGTGAAATTATTTTCTTCCTCAGAGGTAGAAAAAGTCGCGCTAAGCACATTTGACACTAACTCATTCTTTCTGGGTTTAATTTTAATTGTATTGGGAACAGGACTTTTGAAGCCGAATATCAGTTCGATAGTGGGTCAATTATATCCTGCAGGAAGTTCTAAAAGAGATGCTGGTTTTTCTATATTTTATATGGGTATCAACATCGGTGGGTTTATCGCTCCAATTATTTGTGGTACACTAGCGACATATGATTGGCATTTAGGCTTTGGTGTTGCTGGATTAGGAATGGTCTTCGGATTAATTCAATATAGATTGACAAGTAATACGCTAGTAGGATTAGGAGACAAGCCACTTTTCTTATCTGAGGCAGAAAAGTCCGGGAATAAGAAACTCAAAATCAATACTTCAATTATTCTTGCTGTATTAGCGGTAGTAGTTGCCATCCTATTTACAGGAGTGGTCCCGATTGATGTATCAGCCATAGCTGGAGCCTCAGGAACAGTTATCGCCATAGTGGCTTTCGGATTCTTAGGATATGTGATGGCTTTCGGAGGTTTGGATAAAGCCGATAGAAATAAAGTTGGAGTCATCGCGATCTTATTCCTTTTTTCAGCGATGTTTTGGTCAGGATTTGAACAGGCTGGATCCACTTTGAATTTATTTGGAGAACGATTTACAGACAGAATGGTCCTTGGCTGGGAGATTCCTGCAAGTTATTTCCAGTCGATAAACTCATTATTCATAATTATTTTCGCTCCTTTCTTTGGTGCGCTTTGGGTATGGCTAGGAAGAAGGAATTTAGAGCCGAGTTCCCCACTGAAGTTCACTTTTGGCTTGATCTTATTGGGGGTTGGCTTTCTAATCATGTATTTCGCTGCCAAAATTGCTGCTTCAGGTGATTTAGCTGCTCCAACCTGGTTGATAATGACTTATATGATTCATACGTTTGGAGAGTTGAGTTTATCGCCTGTGGGTCTTTCTTTGGTTACTAAGCTTGCGCCAAAAAATTACGGTGGACAGATGATGGGAATCTGGTTCTTATCCGTTGCATTGGGAAATTTATTTGCAGGACTGATTGCAGGAGAAGCGAGTGGGGGGTCTGAAGAGGCTTTAGCTCAAATGCCAGATCAATACATGTTGATTGTGTATACCGTGATGGGCTCTGCCATTTTGCTTTTTCTACTGAAACCAGTGATTAAGAAAATGATGGGCGAGGTTCATTAGCAGGAAGTAAATCACCTAAAAAAGGCTTCTAGTCCAGAATGGACTAGAAGCCTTTTTTATACAGATATCAATTATTTACCTATAGATTTAAAACAAGCTTCCCTGTACAGTGGCAGGTTTTGTTGCTTGAATGGTACCCTTTAGCATATCAGCCATTAATTTCAGGAATCCCGGTTCCCAGTTTTCTGGATGAACTTTCATATCCTTACCCTCAAACTCAATCGGACCGAGCATTTTCTCATAGCCTATGATCATACTCCAAATGGTATAGAAAGTGATCTCGGGCTGCAATTCAGGACGAATACTGCCATCTTTCTGCCCTTGGCTGACTATCATAATGCCGATTTTGGCAGGATCTTGATGAATCTCTAATAGTTTTAGAAAGTGACTGCTTTCCAATATCAGCGGATTAATCATTGCCCGAGTCTCTGGATTATTGTACTGCTTCACTAAGTCCAGGAAGTTGATAATAGAATTGTAATAGACTTGATTTTTCTTAGCAAACGCACTGATTCGAATTAAAAGCTCAGACACTTTTTCTAATCC
>JAFMBQ010000366.1 GCA_017858365.1 Algoriphagus sp.
TTGCCAAATTAGAAGTTATTTCGGTTAAGAAATTGACCGAAGCCACCAATACTAAAATCAATATCAGCATATGTAGGCCTTGCATTTGAGTCATCTGAAGGGCTATCCATTGGGCTAATCCCGTTTCCGAAAACCCTTCTGCCAATGCCATTCCACCACCAAATAGTAAAATTATGCCCCATGGAATATCTGCGCACTCTTTCCAGTCAATGATTCTAGAATTATTTTTTGCAGGAATGATGAATAAAGAAATACCTGCAATCATGGCGATGATGGTATCATCTATTGCTGGAATAACCTTTTCGATCAAGGAGCGAGTCATCCAAAGGATTGCAGTGCCTGCAAAGACCATTAAAACAATTTTCTCTTCGGAGCTCATTTTTCCCAATTTGGAAAGCATGGATTTAATTTCTTTCTCTCCTCCAGGGAATTCTTTTTGCTCGAATTTATATGCAAATCTGGTAAGGTAAACCCAGCAAATCACAAGAAGTAGGATGGAAATGGGCAAGCCAATTTTCATCCATTCCATGAAGCTAATTTTCACCCCATAGGTCTCTTCTAATACTCCCGCCAAAACCAAGTTTGGCGGAGTCCCGATTAAGGTCGCGAAACCTCCGATAGAAGCGCTATAGGCAATGGCTAACATCAGGGCCTTCCCTACAAATTGTGTATCTGAGGTTTTACCATCGTCCCCTTTCTTGAACTGAGACACCACAGCCATTCCTATCGGTAACATCATAACTGAGGTCGCAGTATTCGAAATCCACATGGACATGAAACCAGTGGCAACCATGAAACCTAAAATAATGGTGTTGATATTCGACCCAATTAAATTAATAATATTCAATGCTATTCGCTTGTGCAGATTCCATTTCTCAATAGCTATGGCTAATAGAAAACCACCCAGGTAAAGGAAAATGTATTTGTGTCCAAATGAAGCAGTGGTTGCGTTCAAACTTAAGGCCCCCGTAAGTGGGAAAAGAACAATTGGTAGCATTGCAGTCACTGCAATAGGAATCGCCTCAGTAATCCACCAAACAGCGATCCATGCCGTCACGCATAACACCTGATAAGCAGCCATATTCATGGTGCTTGGTGGCCCCAAAACCTCCATCAGGACAAACAGCGCTGGTCCCAGCAAAATCGGAATTAGTTTATTCTTCCAATTCATTTCACCACTGATTTAATATTTGCTTCAACAACTACTTGCTTCAAGAAATCAGCATCCTCATTTTGTACAAATAGGAGATACAGTAGCTCTCCATCTTTGTCATTCGTAGTAATTCTAGCAGGAATTTTTTCTAAAGAATCATTCGTGAAAAACCGATAAAAGGCTAGTCCAAGAAGGTAAGTTGCATTGGATGAAGGATGCTTATCATCAAAGAACATATTCATGTCTGGTCTCCATTGCCGTACTTGTTGAAATAGCATACCGCCTGGAACCAATAAAGAGCCCGTTTCTTCTGCCAAATTACCGTAGGCAGTAGTAATTGCCGGCTGCATTAATGGATTTGATTTATAGGCCCAAGTTTGCATGAATACAGGTTGAGCTCCTTTGGACTTCACTAAATCCGCAAACTTTTTCCCATAATCATAAAACTCATCCTGACTATCAATCGGACTGGTGCTATGGTTATTGAAGACCACATAATCCCAATTTTCCGTCTCCAAAAGCCCCATGGTTTTAGTGCCTTTTTCTTTTCGCCAATGCTGACCCAAATCTGATCCACCAACAGTCGATTGACGGGTGATGATCTCTTTACCCTGAGATTCTGCCATAGCTGCTACGACTTGTGGCAGATTATAGAAATAAGTAAAACTGTTTCCCACAAAAAGCACTCTAAGAGGTTCTTTCGGAGATTCCTGGGAAAATGAAACATGAGGTGCCAGTATCAGCAGGGATACCGCTAAAACGAGCGTAAATAATTTTTTAAAAGTCATTATTTCTAAATTATTTATTTACCGATGTTGATTGAAATAATACTGGGATTGGACTTGGTGTGTTAGAATTCGCGTCGATCTCAGATTGCGGATATAAAAATCGCTGAGGCAATTCAGACCCAATATTTGGTAAAACAGCCACACGGACTTTAGTCTCACCGATTGTTCTTCTAACATCATTGAAGACCTCAATTTGACCGAATAAGGTCACATATCGTTCTTCTAAAATCTCTCGGAGTAACGCCTCATTCGCAGTGATGCTTCCATTCGGATTTTCAATTCCATTTGGATTGAAATCTTCCGCAACGAAGGCCTCATATTTCACATTGCCTAGATTTGGACTAGCTAAATAGCCCCCAGTGGACATGTAAGCTCGAAACCCATTCAGATGACCTAGCCCAGTATTGAAATTAGCTCTTGCTCCCGCCTCAGCCAAAATCAATAAATTCTCGGCATAGGTAACCATTGCGCCAACCCCATCTATTTGGGCAAATCCATTGAACTTTGTGTTGGGTTGAATTCCAACTGAAGTGGTCTGTAGCAAATAATCATATCGAGCTGTTTCATTGGTTTTTGAATGACCTCTATAATTTGCGGGGATTGGGCTTCTGCCAGAATTTGAATCAATCAAACTTGCAAAAAAGTCTGAAGTCACAAGATCATTTCTACGACTAGCAATCGCAAAAAACTGATAATTTAAATTCGCATTATCAACAGCCGACCCATGTATCGAACTCAAATTATTGGCTGCTCGACTGGATCCATCTGAGCCTATACCCTTTAATGCAGAAGTATAAGCAGCAGGATAATTTTTAGCTTGTAGATAGAATCTTGCCTTTAGCGTATAGGCAACTTGAGTCCATGCAGTTGGATCACCATTGAAATAAATATCTGCCGAGGCCAATGGACGACCAGTGCCAGTAGAAAGGTTTGCGATCGCCTCATCTAACAACGCTTGGGTCTTCGAATAAACAGTGAGTTGATCCTCAAATGCCGGGTTTTCAAACTCCAGCTGTCCCGCCTCGTCAAAAGGAATATCTCCCCATAGAGAGGTAGCTGTTCCTAAAGCCATAGCCCTTAAAACTTGTGTTATTCCCGCGGTGATGCCTTCTATACCTTGTTCTGCCGCCAAATTCTGAGTCACTAAAGCATTTCTTACGATACTGCTATAAACAGTATTCCAATGACTGTTGAAGTCACTTGAAACAAGATTATAGTCTGAGTATCCGAGATGTTGCCGTTCTATTCCAGTGTATTGACCTGCAAATATTCCCGCTTTTCGAGTTGGTTCACCAGTATGCAAAATAATATTTCCGACCTCAGTCGCCGTAAGAGCGAATTGATAAGGTGCTGAGGTGGGATTATTTGGGTTCTGATTCAAATCTTCAACTAATCCACCACAACTGATCATTAAGGCTGATGCAAGTGATATTAATATTCCTTTTTTCATAATTTCTAACTGTTTTATGTTTAAAAAGTAAGTGTTAAAGAAAATACATAGGATTTGGTGCTTGGGTTATTGAAATAATCAATCCCTCTTGAAGAACTTACTCCTGATACGTTTGTATCGGGATCGTTCCCTTCAAATGCAGTCTTTAAAAACAGGTTTCTACCTGTTCCACTGATTTCAAGACGATCAATTCCTCCTTTATTCAACCATTCTGGATTCAAAGAATAGCTAAGGGTTAATTCCCGAAGTCTCGTCCATGATCCATCTTCTATGTATAACTCATGGTTACCTCCATTAAAAAATGCCCCAGGACCGTTATACCACTGTTGTGTGAGTGCAACAGGGCCATCACCGAAGTTCTTTATTTCACCTCGGAAAGAAGTTCCTGCTGGAATCACCCGGCCATCATAGGTTAATAAATTTTGATTTCCCGTTACTTCATTTGCAGTGGATCCCCATCGACCGTAGTCAATTAATGCAGATTTGGTACCGGCAAAAATATCAGCCCCTTGGAATGTTTCTAAAAGTAAAGAAAGGGATAATTTTTTGTAGGTTATTCCTCCTACTATAGAGCCTTGCCAATCCGGATTAGGATCTCCAATCACGCCCTCCACGTTATCTCTGATCGGGAAACCATTTGCATCAAAAACTATTTGGCCTGCATCATCTCTTAAAGTTCGAGGTCCCCAAAGTACTCCGTGTTGATATCCAACGACTGCTCTGTTATTCACACCACTCAGACCTGTTTCTAAACGGACAGATTCGACACCTGATAAGTCTGTAACTTCATTCTGATTCTTGAAGTAAAGTACTTTCATATCTATATTCCAATCAGCATTGCGATAGATATTATAACCTAGTTCTAATTCAAGACCTCTATTCTGAAGGGAAGCTGCATTAGAAAACAATTCATCATAACCTCTTGAATTGGCGATTGGGAATGCAAGTAGCGCATCGGTGGTTCTATTAAAATAGTAGGTTCCACTGAAGCTTAACTTATCTCGGATAAATCGCAAATCTGCTCCAATTTCAAATTCTCTTTTTCGCTCGGGCTTAAGAGATGGATTCCCCAAGTTTTGGCTAGGAACAAAACCACCAAGACCAAAAAGTCCCGAACTGAGTGAGCCACCCAATTGATCAGAAAAGCCAGGAGATACATACTCAGGAAAGGTGTTATATCTTCCCGGCTGAACTCCAACTTCAGCATACGAAACTCTTAACTTTCCAAAAGAAAAAGCATTTGATTCCAAGCCTTGTAGTTTACTGA
>JAFMBQ010000023.1 GCA_017858365.1 Algoriphagus sp.
TAATCTCATGTATCCCGGGGCGGATTATGCTGGTGCATTCTTCGGCTTCGCTGGATTTGGCCTCCCGCTTCCTGAGGGTTGGGATACCAGCAATTACAATGAGGGCTACACCTTCTTCACAGACTTTATTTTTCAGGCCATGTTTGCGGCTACGGCAGCTACTATCGTGTCTGGTGCTGTGGCAGAGCGTGTTAAGCTCGGTCCATTCATTACCTTCTCCATTTTATATGTAGCTATTTGCTATCCTATTGTAGGAATGTGGAAATGGGGTGGAGGATTCCTGAATACTTTAGAAACTCCTTTTTATGATTTTGCAGGATCTACCATCGTCCATTCTGTGGGAGGCTGGGGAGCCTTGATTGGAGCCTATTTGTTGGGCCCGAGAATCGGGAAATATACCGCGAATGGTATGAAAGCTATCCCTGGCCACAATATTCCACTAGCAGTAATCGGAGTATTTTTACTTTGGTTTGGATGGTTTGGGTTTAACGGAGGCTCAGTACTTAGTGCCAGTCCAGGATTAGTGTCCAAAGTCTTTGTGACCACTTCGATTGCCGCTTCAGCCGGTGCCTTTGGTGCTTTGATTATCTCGTATTTGAAATTCAAAACCTACGATATCACCATGGTGCTGAACGGAATTCTGGCTGGTCTAGTGGGAATCACCGCCGGAGCAGATCAAATGGGAGTTGGCGAGTCAGCAATAATCGGTTTTATCGGTGGAGGCTTAGTGGTATTTGGCGTAGTCTTTTTTGATAAAATTAAAATCGATGATCCTGTAGGAGCTATTTCTGTTCATTTGGTCGGTGGAATCTGGGGTACCTTAGCTGTAGGTCTTTTCGGGGATTTGGCGAGTATGAGCCAAGTGATCTCCCAGCTTATCGGAATCGGTTCGGTAGGTTTGTTCTGTGTAGGCTTTGCTTGGATTATTTTCTTCACCTTGAAAAAGACGATTGGAATCCGTGTGGATGAGAGAGAAGAAATTGAAGGTTTAGATATTAATGAGCATGCGATGAGGGCTTATCCTGACTTTGCTACCAAGGATTAATTGAAAAAATGTAACTCAAAATAAAGCCCCGGTTGTAAAATCGGGGCTTTTAGCTTTAAATGGCTAATTGAAAGTAGCGATTGAGAATGGGTTCATGAACCTTCCCAAACATGGAGTAACACCAGTCTTTAAATTCTTGGACCTCGGTTGGTAAAATAAGTCGAAGTCCTTTTCTGAGCTCTCGTTCAAACAGGTATCTCGAAAAGCTGACTTTTTCCAAAATGGTCTTTACGTATTCTATCATAGTTTAAAGAGTTTATGGTTTATTAACTGATTCTAAGTTCCAATACGGAGGTATTTCATTAGATGTTACGTTATTTTAGAAATCATAAGAATAGAATAATCACTATTTTCGCAACTATGAATAAAACGATCGCCCGTTTCATTTTCGTATGTTTTTCTTTCCTGTCTGTTGGTAGTGGGCTGGCGCAAGAAGTAAATATTGAGCTGGGTCCCGGGGAAATAGGCTTGAATGAAACCTTCACCATCAAAGTAACGCTGTCTGACGAGAAAATCAAATCCTATGACCAGTTTCCTGAGATTTCCAGTTTTCAAAAACAGGGGATTTCTCAGTCTTCCTCCATGAACCTGATCAATGGTCAAATGAGCAGCTCCAATAGTATCATTCAATACTATAAGCCCACTAAAAAAGGAAATTTCACCCTGGTAAATTTTGAAATTACCATCAATGGAACTGCCTATGCTTCAGCTGGAAAGCGAATTGTAGTTACTGATCCTGTGACCGCTAGTGGTCTTGGAGGAGGGTCTGGTTTTGACCCTTTTGCAGATTTCTTTGGACGAACCCCTTCCGAGCAACCTGAATTTGTGGAGTTGGATGACGATGCTTTTTTCTCAGTTTCTGTAGACAAAGAGCAGGTCTACCAAGGGGAAGGATTCAACTTAAGTTTGGCCTTCTTTATGTCTGAAGCCAATCAAGCTCCCTTACAATTTTATGAGCCAGGTAAGCAATTGGATGCTATTTTGAAAAAGATAAAGCCTACAAATGCTTGGGAAGAAAATTTCAACATCAGCAACATTGAGCCGGAAGAAGTGATTATCAATGGCAAGAAATGGACAAAATTTAAAGTATACGAGGCGACCTTCTTTCCTTTTTCCGAAGGTAAAATTGAGATTCCAAGAATTCCTTGGGAAATGATTAAGTACAAAGTAGCTAAGAATCCCACTTTCTTTGGAGCGAATAGACAAGAAGATTTTAAGACCTTTTATTCCAGTCCAAAGACCATTACTATCATTCCCTTGCCTCCGCATCCTTTGAAAAATGAGGTTAGTGTTGGGCAATTTCAACTTCGAGAAAATATCACCACAATTGAGGTAGAAACTGGTCAAGGATTCGATTACAACTTTGGAATCTCTGGAGTGGGTAATATCAATGCCGTTTCGGCACCAAAACGAATCCCTACTGTAAACCTCAATACCTTTGACCCAAATGTGAGGCAACAGATCAATAGGGGTTATGGTCGAGTTTCCGGGATCAAAGATTTTAATTATTACATCACTTTCACAGAGGCTGGAGAATATGATCTTCGGAGAAATTTCGAATGGATTTATTTCGATCCATCTCGGGCAGTCTATGACACCCTAAGGTCAGCCTCCATAATTAATGTGGTAGGAGACAGTAAAACCAATGAGGCTATATCCTCTCAGCGGCTAGGTGGTCTGTATGATCGCATAGGAATCGAGGATAATCGGTTTTTAAACGAGCAATATAAATACTACTTTACCATGGCTATTAATGTCTTTTTGATGGTTTCAATGATTTTACTAGCAATTTTGATTTTAAGAAAAAAATAATGGGGAATTCATTTGGGAAGCTTTTCAAGATCACCACTTTTGGTGAATCTCACGGAGTAGCTTTAGGAGTAATCATCGAAGGCTGCCCAGCCGGATTAGAGATCGATGAAGCTCAGATTATCGCAGAAATGCAACGTCGAAAACCTGGGCAATCAAAGATAACCACCCAACGAAAAGAAGAGGATGAGATTGAAATTCTCTCAGGAGTTTTTGAAGGGAAAAGTACTGGCACTCCCATCGGGATTGTCATTCGTAATGCAGATCAGAAAAGTAAGGATTATTCCCATATCGCAGATAAATTCCGTCCTTCGCATGCGGATTTCACCTATTTTGAGAAATACGGAATCCGTGACTATCGTGGAGGAGGCAGAAGCAGCGCCCGCGAAACTGCTGCACGTGTAGCAGGCGGAGCAATCGCAAAACAATTTTTGGCTGCCAAAGGAATCAGCATCCAAGCTTACGTGTCCCAAGTCGGAGACTTGAAAATAACTAAAGATTACAAAGATTTAAATTTAGCAGAAGCCGAAAATAATATCATTCGCTGTCCCGACCCAGAAACTGCAGAGGCGATGATCGCTTTGATTGATGCTGTCAGGCTAGATCGTGATACGATCGGAGGAGTAGTCTCCTGTGTGATCAAAAATACTCCCACTGGACTTGGGGAGCCCGTTTTTGATCGTCTTCATGCCGAACTTGGCAAAGGCATGCTAAGTATTAATGCGGTCAAAGGTTTCGAATATGGAAGCGGCTTTGATGGTGTTGCGATGCGTGGATCAGTTCATAACGATTCAATTGTGAAAGAGGGCGATAAAGTCAAAACTACTACAAACCATTCTGGCGGCATTCAAGGTGGAATCTCCAATGGGGAGGATATTTATTTCAGAGTGGCTTTCAAACCCGTGGCTACCATTATGCAAGATCAGGCTTCCCTGAATGAAGCTGGAGAATCGGTAACTGTATCAGGGAAAGGCCGACATGATCCCTGTGTAGTGCCACGTGCTGTGCCTATTGTGGAAGCCATGGCCGCTTTGGTCATAGCTGATTATCTTTTGTTATCAAAAACTAATAAACTGCAGGATATTTAAACCCTTACCCATGTTAAAAAAGATTCCTTTACATACGCAGATCATTGCCGGACTTATCTTAGGTCTGATATTTGGTTTGACAGTTATCCGTACGGATATTCCAAGTTCATGGACAATCGACTACATCAAACCAGTCGGGACCATTTTCATCAATGGTCTAAAAATGATTGCAATGCCCTTGGTGTTGGCATCTTTAATTATCGGAGTTTCTAATTTGGGAGATATTTCCAAGCTTAGCCGTATTGGAGGCAAAACCATCTTCACCTTTATTATCACCACCATCATTGCAATTACGATCGGCTTGACTTTAGTAAATGTCTTCAAGCCAGGCAAGAGTCTACCAGTGGAAACTCGTGAGAGTCTAATGGCACTTTATGAAGGGGACGTCAGTAAAAAATCCGATGCAGCCGCAAAATTTCAGGATCAAAGCCCACTTCAGCCTATCGTTGACATGGTTCCGGAAAATTTCTTTTTGGCTACCACCGACAATGCGGCAATGCTACAAGTGGTTTTCTTTGCAATCATTGCAGGTATAGCTTTGCTACAAATCCCAAAAAGCAAAGCTGCTCCAGTAATCGCATTTTTCGACGGATTCAATGATGTGATTATTCAAATCGTGAATTACATCATGCTGATTGCACCTTATGGAGTTTTTGCCCTTATGGCTTCTTTGATTGTTGAGATCGCAGGGGATAATCCAGATTCGGCTTTTGATCTGTTGTATGCCTTATTGAAGTATAGCCTTATTGTTTTGAGTGGATTGTTTATAATGATGTTAGTCATTTATCCTTTACTACTCAAAAGCTTCACTCGAGTACCTTACCTTCAGTTTTTCAAAAGTATTCGACCTGCACAGCTTCTTGCATTTTCTACCTCCTCCAGTTCTGCAACGCTTCCAGTGACGATGAAGATCGCTGAGGAGGAACTTGGAGTATCTGAAGAGATTTCTTCATTTGTACTTCCGCTAGGTGCCACGATCAATATGAATGGTACGAGTTTGTACCAAAGTGTTGCAGCAGTTTTCATCGCACAAGCTTTGGGAATGGAGCTTTCATTCTCTCAGCAATTAATGATTGTCCTTACATCTACTTTGGCGGCCATTGGTTCGGCTGGAGTACCTGGAGCAGGATTGATTATGTTGATTGTAGTATTAGAATCAATCGGAGTACCTGCGGCTGGAATTGCCTTGATCATGGCTCCTGACCGAATTTTAGACATGTTCCGTACCGTAATCAACGTGACAGGTGACATAGTGGTCACCACGGTAGTAGCAAGTACAGAAGGGGAACTTCCGGAAGGCTTGCTTCGCAAATCAAATCCTTTCACCGCTAATGAGAGTGTTCAGGATTCTTGAAAACTTGAAAAGTGATTTATACTGAAAAAGGCTGCTCTATTCACTTAGAGCAGCCTTTTTTGATTAGATCTATTTTATTTTAGACTTCCAGTCATCTCTTCAGGTTTTACCCAATCGGTAAACTGCTCTGATGTCAGAAGGCCAAGTGCGATAGCTGCTTCGCGAAGACTTGTGCCTTCCTTGTGTGCTTTCTTGGCGATGGCGGCTGCATTTTCATAGCCAATATGTGGATTCAATGCGGTCACTAGCATCAATGAGTTTTCTAAATGTCGCTGGATCATTGGTCCATTTGGTTCGATTCCAATTGCGCAGTTATCATTAAAGGACACGCAGGCATCTCCGATCAATCTTGCTGACTGAAGGAAATTTGCTGCGATCATTGGTTTGAACACGTTCAATTCAAAGTGTCCATTGGAGCCACCGATAGAAATCGCCACATCATTACCCATCACTTGAGCAGCGACCATAGTTATAGCTTCCACTTGAGTTGGATTTACTTTTCCAGGCATGATTGAAGACCCCGGTTCATTCTCTGGGATCAATATTTCGCCGATTCCAGATCGAGGTCCTGAGGAAAGCATGCGGATGTCATTGGCTATTTTCATTAGGGATACTGCCAATTGCTTTAGCGAACCATGAGATTCAACCATCCCATCGTGGGCGGCAAGCGCTTCAAACTTATTTGGAGCGGTCACAAAAGGAAGACCTGAAAGGGTTGCGATTTTTTCCGCCACTAGCTCCGAATAACCTTGAGGAGTATTCAAGCCAGTTCCGACTGCGGTGCCTCCAAGCGCAAGCTCGGATAGATGGGAAAGGGTGTTTTTCACCGCACGAATGCCGTGATCCAATTGAGCTACATAGCCGCTAAACTCTTGGCCAAGTGTCAAAGGAGTAGCATCCATAAAGTGGGTACGTCCGATTTTCACCACGTCTTTGAACGCTTTTGCCTTGGCATCTAGCGTGTCTCGAAGTTTTTGTACACCAGGAATAGTCGTTTCCACTACCATTTTATAAGCTGCAATATGCATTGCAGTCGGGTAGGTGTCATTGGAGGATTGAGACTTGTTTACATCATCGTTAGGATGGATTTTCTTTTTAGCATCTTCAAGAGCTCCTCCTAAAAGTACATGCGCTCGGTAAGCAATTACCTCATTCGAGTTCATATTGGATTGGGTTCCGGAACCTGTCTGCCAAACTACCAAAGGAAATTGATCATCAAGTTGGCCTGCTAAAATTTCGTCGCAGACTTTTCCGATGATTTCAGCCTTGTCAGCTTCCAAAACTCCCAGTTCTGCGTTGGTTTGTGCAGCTGCTTTTTTCAGAATAGCAAAAGCTCGAATGATCTCGATTGGCATTCGGTTTTTCTCACCACCGATTTTAAAGTTGTTGATGGATCGCTGAGTTTGTGCTCCCCAATATTTGTCTGCTGGTACCTCGACAGGCCCCATGGTGTCTTTTTCTATGCGAATACTCATTGCTATGATTTATTGATTGAAATTTCTGGTTGCTAAATTACTGTCAAATTCCTGATCTCAGAAAAGAGAAAGGATTAAATATCTTGCTTATAAAGCGTCAAGCGTTTAATCTTTCATCTGGAAATTAAGATGCTTGTGAAATATCTCTCTAGAGCTTTTCACTTGTCTGTTAAAGAAAAACAAGGCTATAAAATAATTTATAGCGGTCAATCCAACTGCCGCTGTGGCATATAAGTAGTTTGGAGTGATCAAGATATAGAAGACTGCAGTAGCCAATAAGATGACTGTCCAAAAGCTCAAGAAGAAAATAGCCCCGGGGAATAGCTTGTACTGCAGAAAGAGAATACAACCCCTGGGAGTTTCCTCTACCTTTCCCAGGAGAAGTGGCAAGAAAGTGTCTCCACGATTTACAACCTTGGAGATTCTAAATCCACTCTGCCCAACTATTCCATTGAAAAAGGAATCCCGATTTTGCTGAGATCTTCGGTCCAAATAATTTACCTCAACGGTAACTTTATTTAGTTGTGAAAGCACCTCTTTTTTAGAGAAGACACTTACCAAGATTTCACTATGATGGGGAAGGAGGTTCAAAAAAGGTTATTTAACTGCGATACAGGAGATTTCTACATTGACATTTTTGGGAAGCTTACTTACCTCAACTGTTTCTCTGGCTGGAGGGTTTGATTTGAAATATTGTCCATAAGCCTCGTTGATGGTTCCAAACTCATCCATGTTTTTGATGAAAATGGTACATTTTACCACATTGGAAAATGAAAAATCCGCAGCTCTGAGAACAGCTTCCATGTTTTTCATTACTGCATGAGTCTCCTCGGTGATGTTTTCATTGAGCAATTCTCCCGATTCAGGATCGAGCGCAATATTTCCAGAAACATAAAGCGTATTTCCTGCTAAAACTGCCTGAGAATAAGGCCCGATTGGTGCCGGTGCCTCTTTAGTAAATATGATTTGATTAGCCATTTTTTGATTTATAAAACTTGGAACCTTACTAATTCTTTTTGAATTTTTTAACCGACAACCGACAACCGACAACTACCTACTTCGCTTTTGCTTCATTCCAATACACATCCATTTCAGCAAGGGTCATTTCTGACAGTGCTTTGCCCTTGTTTTTAGCTGCATTTTCCAAGTATTGAAATCGTTTGATGAATTTTAAATTGGTTCGCTCGAGCGCTTCCTCGGGATTGATATCAATGAATCTGGCGTAGTTGATGAGTGAAAATAACAAATCGCCAAACTCGCCAGCCGCTTTTTCCCGATCGATTTCAGCATCAGTTGCTACATTGAATTCATCTTTGAACTCCTGCATTTCTTCTTCAACTTTCTCCCAGACTTGATGTTTTTCTTCCCAATCAAAGCCTACTCCTCGGGCTTTCTCCTGAATCCGCATGGATTTGATCAGAGCTGGAAGTGATCGAGGCACGCCTCCCAAGACAGATACATTCCCTTTCTCCTGAAGTTTGATCTTTTCCCAATTCTGCTTTACTGCTTCTTCATTGTCTGCGATCACATCTCCGTAGATATGTGGATGTCTTCGAATCAATTTTTCGCAGAGCGAGTCAATCAAAGTTTTCATATCGAAGTTGCCTTCTTCAGAACCTATTCTGGCATAGAAGACAATATGTAAAAGCAGATCACCAAGTTCTTTTTTTATTTCCTCCGGATTTCCTTCCAAGATCGCATCGGAAAGCTCGAAGGTCTCCTCGATGGTTAAGTGCCTTAGGGACTCTGTCGTCTGCTTTTTGTCCCAAGGACATTGGGTTCTCAACTCATCCATGATGGTCAATAATCGATCAAAAGCAGCTAACTGTTCGGCTCGGGTACTCAAATTTGACATGTGATATGAAACTATGTAGGAATTGTGGACGTTTTCGAAGTAAAGGTTTAAATTTGCGCAATAAAATTCGTTATGGCAACTCTATTTCTCACACTTGGCTTCGTTGCATTGTTCTTTATTCTTATGTCTGTAAGGCTTCTTTTCCTCAAAAACGGAGAATTTAAAGGCACTTGCGCTTCGCAAAATCCTTATCTTAACAAAGACGGCGAGGCTTGCACTTACTGCGGTAAAACCGTTGACTCAAGCAGCTCTTGCGGAAACCCAGATAACGAGGTGGACAAGGTAATGGCCAAGTTCAAGTAATAAAATTTTAAATCCGGTTTCGGAATTTTTCACCTAATAAAATATCATACGTGTCGCTTATTAAATCAATCTCTGGAATCAGAGGGACTATCGGGGGAAAAGCTGGCGATGGGCTAACTCCCATTGATGTCGTCAAGTTTGCTGCTGCCTATGGGGCATGGGTGCTCGAAAAAACTAACAATCCAAAAATAATAATCGGAAGAGATGCCCGGATTTCGGGAGATATGATCTCAAGACTTGTCTCAGCTACCTTGCAGGGATTAGGAATTGATGTCATTGATTTAGGATTAAGTACTACACCTACCGTAGAGCTTGCAGTTCCCTTGGAGAATGCAGGTGGAGGAATTATCCTTACGGCAAGTCACAATCCAATCCAATGGAATGCCTTGAAACTTTTAAATTCCAAAGGTGAATTTATCTCTGATGAAGAGGGGAAATCTATTCTCGAAAAAGCTGAGAAGGAAGATTTTATTTTCGCTGAGGTAAAGAAACTTGGACATTATTCTCAAATCGACGATTACATGGATCGTCACATTCAACATGTGTTGGATTTGGAATTGGTGGATGTCGAGGCAATCAAAGCAAGAAATTTCAAGATTGTAGTGGACGCGGTGAATTCTACTGGCGGAATTGTGGTGCCTCGCTTACTTCGTGCACTTGGAGTAGAAGTGATTGAGGAGATGTACTGCACCCCTGATGGTCATTTCCCGCACAATCCTGAGCCATTACCAGAAAACCTTCGGGACATTTGCCAGAAACTTGAAAAGGGAAGCTTCGATCTCGGGATCGTTGTGGATCCGGACGTAGATCGATTGGCTTTTATCAATGAAGATGGATCTCCTTTTGGAGAAGAATATACCTTAGTTGCGGTGGCAGATTATGTGCTTTCGCATACCAAAGGTAATACAGTGTCTAATTTGAGTTCGACTCGCGCACTTCGTGATGTGACGGAAAAAAGAGGAGGATCTTATACTGCTGCAGCAGTTGGAGAAGTCAATGTAGTCAATCAGATGAAAGCTGTGGATGCAGTAATCGGCGGCGAGGGAAACGGTGGAATTATCTATCCAACTTCTCACTACGGTCGTGATGCCTTGGTGGGAATTGGTTTGTTTTTAACACACTTGGCCAAGTTTGGGAAAACAATCTCAAGACTGCGAGCCAGCTATCCTAGTTATTACATTTCGAAAAACAAAATTGAATTGACTCCTGAAATAGACGTCGATCGAATACTTTTAAAAATAAAAGAAAAGTATAAAAATCATCAAATCAACGACATCGACGGGGTTAAAATAGATTTTGAAAAGGAATGGGTACATTTGAGAAAGTCAAACACAGAGCCGATTATCCGAATTTATTCTGAATCTGAATCTGAAGCCACCGCTAATCATCTTGCAAAAAAGATCATGCAGGATATCAAAGAGGTGGTAAGTGCTTCATTGACTTGATAAAAAACAGTCTCAAGTTCCTATTGGGAGCCAATAAAAAACCCCGCCTGCGAATGAAAGTTTATTTAGATAATGCCGCCACTACAGCAATGGATGATCGAGTGATCGAAGCCATGCTGCCTTTCATGCGAAACCACTATGGTAATCCTTCTTCGGTCCACAGTCATGGGAGGGAAGTTCGCACTGCAATAGAGCGGTCAAGAAAGAAAGTGGCAGAATTACTAAATGCTAGTCCTTCAGAAATTTTTTTCACCTCTGGAGGTACTGAAGCAGATAATACCGCGATCATCTGCGGGATCGAAAGTCATGGGATTACCCATGCCATCACCTCCCCAATCGAGCATCATGCAGTCTTGCATACGCTTGAGGTTTGTGAGAAAAAGGGGCACATCAAGCTCAGTATGCTAGATGTGAACGAAAAAGGAGAAATCGATTTTGCGCAGCTTGAAGATTTGCTAAAAAGCAATCCGAAAACTTTGATTTCCTTAATGCATGCAAATAATGAAATAGGCAATATCAATGACTTAGAGCTAATAAGTGCTTTAGCCAAAGAATATGGGGCATTTTTTCATTCCGATACCGTTCAGACTATGGGGCATTATGTTCATGATTTGAAAAAATTACCGGTAGACGCTATAGTCGCCGGTGCGCACAAGTTTCATGGGCCAAAGGGAGCAGGATTTTTATTTGTTCGAAAGGATAAAAAAATTCACCCATTTATCCATGGCGGCGCGCAAGAGCGAAATATGCGTGGAGGGACTGAAAATGTGATCGGGATTATTGGGATCTCTAAGGCACTAGAACTTGCCTATGAAGAAATGGAATCTCATCAAAAGCATGTTGAGGGAATAAAAAATTATTTCATCTCGCAGCTAACGAACGAAATCCCGGGTTTGAGCTTTAACGGACTTTCAGCAGATTTAAGTAAAAGTCTCTATACCGTATTAAATGTCAGTATGCCCCCATCTGAATCTAACAGAGGTATGTTACTTTTCAATTTGGATCTGGTAGGAATTTCTGCTTCAGGAGGCTCTGCATGCAGCTCAGGAGCATCAGTTGGTTCACATGTTCTAAGAGCCTTAGATCATACTCCAGAACGCGATGCAGTTCGGTTTTCGTTTAGTCGGTTTACTTCAATTGAAGAAGTTGATTATACAATCAGTCAACTCAAGGAACTCTACGCAGTAGAAGCATAATAAAAAAAGGAGCTCGAAAGGCTCTTTTTTTTTGTGTGGAATGAAAAAGCAGTTAATCGCTTTAGTTTGTTTTTTTATATAAATTGATTTATGGAAATTCAAAATTTAAAACCTCAATTTGTAGTTGATCCTAAAGGAGAGAAAGTTGCTGTGATCCTGACAATCAAGGAATATGAGGAGATATTGACGGGATTAGAGGAGCTGGAAGATATCCGGCTTTATGACGAAGCTAAGGTTGAGGATAGCGGTAAGAGGATTTCTGTTTCTGATTATAGAAAAAAAAGAAATATAAGTCGTGATTAGCTATGAGGTTTTTTTATCAGCTAATGCTGAAAAACAATTAGATAAGCTTCCCAAACAAATAGCAAGCCCTCTTATCAACTCAATCGATCGTTTGGCTCAAGATCCTAGACCTAATGGATGCAAAAAATTGAAAGGAAGAAATGCATACCGAATTAGATCAGGAAATTATCGTATTATTTATGAGATTCAAGATGGAATTCTATTAGTAGAAGTGGTGGCAATCGGTCATAGAAAAGATATTTATCAGTAATATCTCTTCCCTCTCACTTTCCCTTATACCCAATCGCGTAGGGAGTCCAGATCTCATAGATCGGGTCACCTTTGGAACTCAGCCCACTGTGATGCCATTCTCCATCGATCACTTTGAAATCGAAACCTAATTCAGCTCCCACTCTGCTATCGTCTCGTGAGAAAAAGGTAATCGTCTCCACATACTTCCCGTCTTCGGCAGTATAAGTTCCTCCTCCAGTTCCAGAAAATTCTTTCGTTTCTGAATTGAACGCAATCCATTGAAATCTTCCACCGCTTAAAATCTTTACAGTTCGACGAGCTCCAGGAGTGGATCGAGAGATTTCCTCATCTCGCTTACGGCCAGTAATTACCCAATTCCCAGTCAATGCATCTTCCGAATCGGATATTTTTTCCCAGATCTCCACAAGCATTCCATTGTCTGTATTGGCCGAAATCACCATTTTCCCATTGACTAAATCAAATTGAAAAGGAGTGGAAACTCCTACTTGCTGCGGATCAAGGGTGAAAAAATCTAAGGTTTCAATGTATTTCCCTGAATCTAAAGAATAAGGGCCTCCGCCAGCGGCGATAAAATGATTGTCTGAAACTTGCTTCGCTCCAAATGCGAAATAGTCATCCTGGTAGATTTTAATGAATTCTACGTCGATCACTTCCTCCCCATTTTGATGGGTGAGTTTCCAAGCTCCATCCAATGTCTGTGCGGAAATGAAACCAGAAATAAACAAGAATATGAGTAAAAGAGTAGTCTTCATGGGGGTTCATTTTAATAATCGATTCAAATTCTACAACTATTCGAAGAAAAACAATCAAATCTTTGTAATAGGTTTACACCATCCTATTTAAGGCAAATATTCATGACAAAAACCTATACGCTTGGAAATTCAAAATCTCAGATTGAGGCAATGATCCCAAAATTGGTGATCAAGAAAGTCAAAGTAGGAGACCGATCGATCGCCTTGGTCCGAATTAAGGATGATTTTTTTGCCTTTAATAGCACTTGTCCACATCGGGGAGCATCATTGATCGAGGGAAGTATTAATGGGATAGGGGAGGTTATCTGCCCGCTGCATAGCTATCGATTTGACATTAAGACTGGTCAAGTTAAATCAGGTTCTTGCGGAGATTTAGAAGTTTTTCATTGTGAGCTATCAGAAGATGGATTGAAAATTACGCTTCCAGATCAGTAGCTGAAATTTCTTTTTTGAAGTAAGAACAAGGTCACGACAAGAACCGTAAATTTAATCTGTGTATCCGCGTGATTGTACATAAAAGAATTATGTTTGGTTGTAGCCAGAAAAAATCCCCCTTGCCCCCTTTAAAAAAGGGGGAGTTGCCAAATTTGAACCTACAGCATTAAATCAAAGTACATACGTGCGGTTAAGAGGATACACATAAAATTTAATATCTATAAAAGCTAAATATATGCATTGGGAGGAGTTTGGAGACCGCTGGATGTTCATCGCAACACAAACAACTACACGCTATTTTGTGATTGCTGGAGTTGTATTTCTTCTTTTTTATGTCTTGTTCCAAAAGGCGTTGGCAGCGCGAAGAAATCAAACTCTATTTCCTGGATGGAAGCATTATCGACGGGATATAGGATTTTCTTTAATCACTATTGTGATTTTTGCGACGATTGCTTCCTTAGTATTCATCGTCTTTAGTGATTATTCTAATCTATATAGACCTTGGGATAAGTATGGTGAGGTTTATTATTACTTGACTTTTCCAGCCATGTTGCTAATTCACGATGCTTATTTCTATACGACCCATCGATTGATGCATCATCCTAAGCTTTTCAGATACGTGCATCGAGTGCATCATCTTTCCACTAATCCATCGCCTTGGACGGCTTATGCTTTTCACCCGCTAGAAGCAGTAATCGAAGCGGGAATCATCCCAGTCATCGCTTTCACCTTGCCTGTGAATCCTCCTGCTTTGGGTCTATTTTTGCTCTTTCAGTTTTTCTTCAATGTCTATGGGCATTTAGGATTCGAATTGCTTCCTGCCAAATTTCATAAAACTTGGATCGGTAGATGGGTCAGTACAGGTACAGCCCATAACCAACATCACCAACACTTTCATGGTAACTACGGCCTTTACACCTTGATTTGGGATCGACTTTTTGGTACGCTTCGCAAAGATTATGATCAGAAATACGAGCAAGTGACTTCAGGAAAAGTGATTCATAATTCACAAAAAGTAACTACTTAAATTTCCACTACGACCTTTCCTTGGGCAAGATTATCCTCCATGTATTGATGAGCCTCAGCAACTTGGTGTAGCCCAAAAACCCGATCGATTCCGAGCTTAATTTTGCCATTCTCGACTTGATCAATAAAATCCTGTAGCAACTCTTTGGAAAGATTTTTTGATTCCCCCATATAGACTGTCAGCCGCCCCAGCGAAGGGATATCTCCCATCGGAGTGAAATCTGACATCGTCCATTCATTGCCAAGAATTCCTGTCATGCAGACCATTCCTTTGTAACCAATGCATTTCAGGGAATCTTTCAGAGTCTGGGTGCCTATTAATTCGAGCACTTTTTCTACCCCTTCAGGAAAAATTTTCTTGAGATTGGCCGACACCGAACCGTCATCGATCAGGACATGATCCACACCGTTAGCTAGGAGCGCATCCCTTTTACTGGGGTTTCGTGTGGTGGAGATCACCGTTAAGCCCTGTGCTTTGGCGAGCTGAGCAGCTAGCATTCCGATTGAGGAAGTTCCTCCCCGGATCAAGAGCTTCTCCCCAGATTTGATTTCCAATGCTTGGTTTAAAGATCCGGAAACAGTCTGAAACATTTCCGGGATTGCTCCCAACACAGACCATGGCAGTTGGCTTCGAAAAGGAAAAATAATCTCCAGCGGCGCAGCACAAAATTCGGCATAGCCTCCGTCAAAAAATCTGCCCATTCCGCCCATGATGGCGGCGACTTGCTGTCCTTTTAGATACGTGCCAGAGGGATCTTCCTCAATTTCGCCAACGCATTCTATCCCTTGAATTCGAGGGAAATTTACATTTGGCGAATCTCCCCTACGGGTGAAAAGCTCAGACCGATTTAACCCGAAGGCTTTTATCCGAATTAGTACCCAGCCAGCTTTTACTTTAGGATTCGGTATTTCTTGGAGTTGGATTACGTCAGGATTTCCTGCTTTTGTGGTGACTGCTGCTTTCATGGTTAGCTCATTTTATTAAACATATATCGGTCGATTTTCCAACTTCCAGCTTCTTTTTTGAGGACGAAAATCTCTCGGTTTTCTTCGGCGACTGTCTCTCCCGTAGCGCGGATCAAGGTAGATCCTTTGGAAGTGGAGCGCACAAAAGCATACGCTTCGACGATTTCAATCTCATCAATATAGAACTCTATGTTCAATTGGATGTTGCCGAACACGAATTTGTAAGCGCTCTCTACCTTTTCCTGACCAATCGAGGTAGGTGCACCACTTGGCATAAATATCCCATTTTCGGTATACAGGGATAAGACTTTCTCAACATCTGATTCATTCAATGCATCTCGATAATTGAAGAGTAAAGTTTTGATTTGTTCTTGATTTGAAGATTTCATGGTTTTATCGTTTTGTTATTCACAAAGTTGAGTAGTAAAGACAGTATTTACCCTTGACCTTTCTTAAGAAAAAGTCTTAAACCAGTTTAAGAAAATGGATTACTTGGAAGCAATTTGATGGCGAATCCGACTTAGGAATTCAGGGGTAATGCCGATGTAGGATGCTATTTGTGTATTTGGAAGTCGCTGAATCAATTCTGGATGATCATTTAAGAATGCTTCATATCGCTCCTCAGCTGTGCTGCTAAAGGTTTGTAGCAAGCGGTTTTGTAACTCGACAAATTGATCCTCGATCATAACCCTAAAAACCCGATTGAACTTTGGGAATACGGTGTAAAAATGAATCAAATCTGCTTTTGCCAATTGAATCACTTCGCCTTCTTCGAGCGCTTCGATAAAAAGTTGGGAAGGGTTTTCAGTGTGAAAACTCCCAATATCAGAGATCCACTGGTTTTCTATGGCGAAAAGTAAATTATGTTCTTTCCCGGAAGGATCAGCTTTAAACATTTTGAAGCAGCCCTGGATCACGAAATAATAATGCTTGCAGATTTCGCCTTCGGCCAAAAGGAACTGCTTTCGCTTTATTTTTCGAAAAATTAACCGCTGTTCTAATTCAGCTATTTCATGCTTTTCCAAAGGCAAAAGCGGTTCAAAAAAACGAATGAGTGGCAGGATCTTCATGACTATAGAAAGTTCAATTTCCAAACTCTGAGGACTAATCCAAAATTATTTTTTTTGTATATCCGCTTTCATACCAGTAACCAAATTTTATTGATGTTCACCTCGACTTCGCTCGGTGACCGTTAGGTTTTAAATTGGGTAGGGGAGGAAAATGCGGCACTGCCGCATTTTCCTCCCCTACCATAATTAACCCCGAATCCGGAGGCCGAGCGAAGTCGAGGCCATTTTGATCTACTGGCATCATTGCGGATAATCATTTTATTTTTTAATCTCTGAATCTCCCAATCTCTAATCTCTGAATCTCTTTTCTCTTATTCTCCAAATCGCTCACTTGCACTCCTTCCCAAAAAAACCGATCTTCCATTCGCACTTAACCTACCCTCATGAATCACTTGCGCTATTTGACTCTTGGATTTTTTTTGATCTTGGCAGCATGCCAAGAAAAAACACGAGATATAGATTATACCGACTGGTCACATTATGGTGGACCGGAAGATGGTTCCCGGTATTCGGCTCTCTCGCAGATCACCAAAGAGAATGTCTCCCAACTCGAAGTGGCTTGGACTTATCATACTGAAGATGCTTCCGAGCGATCTCAGATCCAATGTCAGCCGATCGTAGTGAATGGTCTTCTGTATGGTTCTACACCCAAATTGAATGTCTTCGCATTGGATGCAGGTACTGGAATCGAAGTTTGGCGATTTGATCCCTTTCAGGTTTTAGGAGGAGAAAATAGCTGGGCAGGGACAAATCGTGGGGTGAGTTACTGGGAAGATGGTGCCGACAAACGAATTCTTTTTGGAGCAGGCAATTGGTTGATGGCTGTAGATGCGTTGACTGGGAAACCCATTCCAAGTTTTGGAGAAGGAGGAAAAGTGGATCTTCGAAAAGATTTAGATACAGATCGAGAAGATTTCCTGATTGTGGCCAATGCGCCAGGGGTGGTATACAAAGATTTATTAATTATAGGCATGCGGCTTTCCGAAGGACTGGATGCTGCGCCAGGCCATATCCGGGCATATAATATTAGGACTGGAAAGCGGGAGTGGATTTTTCACACCATCCCAAAAGAAGGCGAAGCGGGCTATGAGACTTGGGACCCAAGCACGATCTCCCAAATCGGCGGAGCAAATAACTGGGCAGGTATGACGGTCGATCAGGATAGGGGAATTGTATTTGTGCCAACTGGCTCTGCTACCTATGATTTCTGGGGAGGTAATCGTGCCGGAGATAATTTATACGCGAATTCATTGCTTGCGCTAAATGCGGAAACAGGCGAGCGAATCTGGCATTTTCAGGCCGTGCATCACGACGTATGGGATCGGGATTTCCCAGCAAATCCAAACTTAATCCGAATCCAAAAAGATGGAAAATGGATCGATGCAGTAGCTCAAATCTCCAAGCAAGGGATGACTTACGTTTTTGATCGCGTGACGGGGGAACCTGTCTGGCCTATCGTGGAAACTCCGGTGACCCAATCTACTTTGGGAGGCGAATTCACTTCTCCAACTCAGCCGATTCCGACTTTACCGGAGCCTTTTATGAAAATGACTTTTCAGAAGAATGATATACTCAATCTCAAACCAGAATGGGAAGCCAATATTCAGGCTCAACTCGAAAATGCCTTGATGGGCGATACTTGGCTGCCACCCAATGGGGACCATCCGATTGTGCTTTTCCCGGGAATGGATGGAGGAGGAGAATGGGGTGGAGCGTCTTTTGACCCGACGACACAGACGATGTATGTGAATGCAAATCAGATTCCCTGGATCATTCAGATGACTGCCAATGCAAATTTTGAAAATGTGGGGCAGGCCGTTTATACGAACTATTGCGGGAATTGCCATGGATTGGAGCTGAAGGGAAATCCTCCGGCTATTCCAAGTTTGATCGGTCTGAAAGAGAAATACAGCCCAGATTCCCTAGATCTTTTGCTTCGCAAAGGAAGAGGAGCAATGCCTGCCTTCGATTATATTTCCAAAGAAAATCGAGCTGTTTTAGTGGATTACTTACTTGGAAAGGCTGAAATCAAAACGGATAAAAAAGAGCTTGAAAGTGTCAATAGCCAGCTCCATCCGCGCTATTATATGAATGGATATAAAAAGCTGGTAACCAAGGAAGGCCTTTATGGATCGAACCCACCTTGGGGATTGCTCACTGCCATCGATATGAAAACGGGAATGAAAAAATGGCAAATTCCTTTGGGAGAAATCGATTCGCTAAGTGCACAAGGTTTTGCTCCCACGGGAACGGAAAATTATGGAGGACCAGTTGTCACAGCTGGAGGAATCCTTTTTATCGCCGCGACCAAAGACGAGAAGATCCGTGCCTTCGATAAAGAAACCGGCGAGTTGCTTTGGGAAGCCAAACTTCCTGCCTCAGGTCATGCTACTCCAGCGGTCTATGAGAAGAATGGAAAGCAGTTCCTTGTTATTGCCTGTGGAGGTGGCAAAGGGACCAAAAGTGGAGATGCTTATGTGGCTTTTGCTTTGCCGGAGAAATAATTAGGAAAGCAAAAGCGATTTCTAATTCCAGAAGAGAGTAGGAATTACTTTCCCGTCACTCCTAAAAACACATTCACTTTGGGATTGATGGGATTTCCAGACATCCTTCTCAGGAGTACTAACTGCCCACTATGATGTATCATGTCCACAATTGGACCATTGATCATATTCCAAAAGGGATATTCTGTTCTACTATCCCCTCGTTGAAAAATAATCTTCAATTCTGATATTTCCGAATCACTTTTCCCTGCCAGCAGTTCGCTTGACTTTTGAATATTCCGCAGGGTCTTTTCTCTAAATTCCATAAAATTCATTCCTGGCGTAGTTGAGGGTTGAATGTTAGGGATATTTTGAGCCCCGTTTAAAAGGGTTTGAGAGAGGCCAAAAAGGTGTTCGATCGTTTCCATCGTGTTTCTGGATTCAGGTGTAGGAATGAAATCCAAGTCTTTTTGGGTCAATCCCTCTGTCGCCCAATAATAGCGAAAGCCCAATCCATCTATCATTCTACTCAGTACATTCCCACCAGTGTATTCCCCTGTTTTTTCAGGGATTTGAGCATAGGGAAGGCTATTGGTTGAGACTTGAGCAAAACCAGAATTGAAATAAATCATGAAAATGAATAAAGCGAATAGGTGTTTCATAAGGCTAAGTGAGTGATTTTTTTTGAAAAAATAAGGAAGCTGAGAATCCTTACATCCGCTGTACGGTCATTCCGCCATCTACGGAGATAATTTGACCAGTGGAATAGGGTAAATCTCCCCGAACCAATGCGGCGGCAACTTTCCCGATATCTTCCGGTATTCCCATGCGCTGCTCCAGGGTAAAGCCGCTTTTCACTGCTTTGTGATAGGATTCCCGCACGGCTTCGATCATGTCTGTTTCTATGACTCCCGGTCGGATTTCATAGACTGGAATATCAAATTCCGCCATTTTGATTGCCATCACGGTGGACATCATGGAGGCAGCAACTTTGGACATGCAGTACGAGGCACGATGGATAGAGGCCATTACTGCAGATACTGAGGTGATGGTGATGATAGTGAAAAGCCGTTCTGGATTTGACTGCTTGTCTTCTGCCATCCACTTGGCAATGGCTTGAGTCAGGAAAAAGGTGCCTTTCTGATTAATATCCACGACATAGTCGTAATCTTCCTCTGAGATTTCAAACACATCACTTCGGACTCGTGGAGCCACGCCGGCATTATTGATCAGGATATCCACTTTACCAAATTTTTCTCGCATGCTTTGGACGATTTCATTTCGGCCTCCCGTTGTCCCGA
>JAFMBQ010000367.1 GCA_017858365.1 Algoriphagus sp.
TGTTTGTGCAAGATTTTATCCATCATATTCACGAAGAAGAAAGCAGACTTTTTAAACGAATAGAGTTACTCCAGGATATAGAGGAAGGACTATTCTCCTTACCAGACGCACTCATCATCCTAGAGCAGGAGCCAATAAGCGATCTGGCCGATCAGCATGAAATCCATGATGATGAGATGGAGGGGATTCGGAAATTGACCTCGGACTATTTCCTCGAAGAGACGTCTCCCTTACCTATGAAAGTCCTGTATCATGAATTGCAAAACTTCGAAAAAGAACTTCATGTTCACGCCAAAATTGAAGATGAATTACTTTTCCCAAAGGCAGTTGAGCTAGAGCGAGAGGCGCTTAGACAGATTCGTAAAAAAATTAAAACCAACTGATGCCAAGAATACTAGCGATTGACTTGGGAACCAAACGAACAGGACTGGCTGTTACCGACTCATTGAAAATGCTTGCAAATCCACTCGAAACTATAGAGACGGGCAAGCTTATTGAATACATAAAAAAATATTGCTCCAAAGAAGACGTTGACACATTGGTTCTTGGCTATCCAACAAGATTGGATGGTTCAGATAATGAAATGACGCCTCGAGTGATTTCGATGAAAGATCGATTGGGAAAAGAATTTCCTTCCAAAAAAATCGAATTGATCGACGAGCGATTTACTTCCAAAATGGCTATGCAGAGTATGATTGCCATGGGGAGCAAAAAGAAAGACAGAAAAGAGAAGGCTGGAAATCTTGACAAAGTCAGTGCCGCCATCATCTTACAATCCTATTTAGAAAGACAATGATTTACCCTATAGTAGCTTTTGGAAATCCTATTTTGAAAAAAGAGGCAGCTGAAATTGCCGAAGGAACCAATTTAGATGCTTTGATCAAAGACATGTATGCCACCATGGATTTTGCCAATGGTGTTGGATTGGCCGCACCTCAGATTAATCAAAGCGTGCGATTATTTGTGATCGATAGCTCTTTGATGCTAGATGAAGATGAGGAGGAAAAGGGGATTCGAAGAGTCTTTATAAATCCAATAATTTTGGATGAGTATGGGGACGATTACAGTTTTGAAGAAGGCTGTCTCAGCATCCCCGAGGTGCGTGCAGAAATAATTCGACCAGAGCGCCTCACAATTGAGTATTATGACGAAAACTGGAATTTGAAGGAAGAGGAATTTTCTGGGATGACTGCACGTGTGATCCAACATGAATATGACCACTTGGAAGGAATCCTATTTGTTGATTATCTCAAAGGATTAAAAAAGCGTCTGGTTCAGGCCAAGCTTATAGATGTCAGTAAAGGTAAAATCTCGACAGACTACCGAATGATCTATCCCCTTAGGTGAGATGAAAAAATCTTCCGACTTGCACATCGCTATGGTTCAGACTGATCTCTATTGGAAAGATAAAGTTGCAAATCTCGCGATGCTGGAAGAGAAAATCTGGGAAATAGAAGGGGATATAGATTTGCTTATCCTGCCTGAAATGTTCTCTACAGGATTTTCAATGGATGCGCCAGAGCTTGCTGAGCCTATGAATCTATTGGTGACTAAATGGATGAAGCAAATGGCCTCCCAGCTTAAATGTGTGGTGACTGGAAGTACGATTATCTCCGAAAATCAAAAATATTACAATCGATTACTCTGGGTTTCTTCAGATGGAAGTATTTACTTTTATGATAAACGCCATCTATTTCGAATGGCGGAAGAAGAGAAGATTTTTTCTTCGGGAGAAAACCTCCCCATTTTTGATCTAAAAGGCTGGAAAATCTGCCCTCAAATCTGCTATGATTTACGCTTTCCCATCTGGGCTAGAAATCGGACCAATGAGGGGGAATTGGCTTATGATTTGATTTTTTATATAGCATCTTGGCCAACGGCAAGAGTTTCCGCTTGGGATGCTTTGCTCCCGGCTCGGGCAATCGAAAACTTAGCCTATTCCATTGGAGTAAATCGAATAGGGGTGGACGGAAACGAGGTGAGCTACAACGGACATTCTGCTGCCTATGACTTCAAAGGTTCCAAATTGATAGATTTGGAAGATCAAGAAATAATCAAGGTCGTCAAACTTGAGGCCTCTGAACTTGAAGCTTACCGAAAGAAATTTCCGGCTTGGATGGATTCGGATTCTTTTCAGATCCTATAAATATTTTTTATGATCAACATTACCTCCTGCATAATTCAGGATTTGTACCTATAGTTTTTTTCGTATTTTAGCTCGGAATTTTCTGGCCTTTTCGATTTAAATTCTCAACAACTGCAGTTTTTCAGTTAAAAAAGATAAAAATCCACGATAAGACTTTAGCCCTTTTTAGATTATAATAAACTATGAGTAATCAAACTCCAAAAATCCTTTACACCTTAACTGACGAGGCTCCGGCACTCGCTACCTACTCCCTTCTGCCAATTGTACAGGCGTTTACCAGTTCTGCTGGTGTCCAAGTAGAGACTAGAGATATTTCTCTTTCGGGAAGAATTTTAGCGAATTTTTCGTCATATCTCAAGCCAGAGCAGCAGGTGGAAGATGCCTTGTCGGAACTTGGGAAAATAGCGACAACACCGGAGGCTAACATTATAAAGCTCCCAAATATCTCAGCATCTGTACCACAGTTGAAAGCTGCGATCAAAGAATTGCAAGCACTGGGTTATGCTATTCCTGATTATGCTGATGAGCCAAGAGACGAAAAAGAGAAGGTGTCTAAATTGACCTATGATAAGATTAAAGGCTCTGCGGTGAATCCCGTCTTGAGAGAAGGGAATTCAGATAGACGAGCTCCTTTGGCTGTTAAAGCCTATGCAAGGAAACATCCTCACTCGATGGGGAAATGGTCTGCTGATTCTAAAACGAATGTTGCCAGTATGACGGAAGGCGATTTTTATGGTAGCGAGCAGTCCTATGTCGCGCCCAAAGGCATGTCGGTGAAAATCGAATTGGCAGGAGACGACGGAACGCGAACTACCTTAAAATCAGGACTAAAACTCCTTCCGGGTGAGATCATTGATGCGTCCACTTTAAGTCTTTCTGCGTTGAAAAAATTTTTAAGAAAAGCAAAAGATGATGCGAAAGCTCAAGGCGTCCTATTTTCGGTACACTTGAAAGCGACTATGATGAAGGTTTCCGATCCGATCATATTTGGGCATGTAGTTGAGGTTTTCTTTGAGCCAGTTTTCACCAAGTATTCAGTGACTCTAAACCAACTTGGTGTAGATGTAAGAAATGGATTTGGCGATTTGCTTGGATCCATCGATCGATTGCCGACGGATATTAAAAAAGGAATTTTAGCTGATATCGATGCTTGCTACGCTGAGGGGCCTGATTTGGCCATGGTGAATTCTGAGAAAGGAATCACGAATCTTCATGTGCCAAGTGATGTGATTATTGATGCATCCATGCCTGCGATGATCCGAACTTCTGGACAGATGTGGAATAAAGCAGGGAAGCTTCAAGATACGCTAGCAGTCATTCCTGATCGAGCGTATGCGGGAGTTTACCAAGCCACGCTTGATTTCTGCAGAGCGCACGGAGCATTTGATCCGACCACAATGGGAACCGTGCCAAACGTTGGGTTAATGGCTCAAAAAGCAGAAGAATATGGCTCGCATGATAAGACTTTTGAAATTCTAAAAAATGGCTCAGTAGAAGTAGTGGATGAAGATGGTCGGGTGCAGATCAGTCATACTGTTGCTGCAGGTGATATTTGGAGAATGTGCCAAACAAAAGATGCACCAGTCCAGGATTGGGTGAAGCTGGCAGTGACTCGTGCAAGACTTTCCAAAACTCCTGCCGTATTTTGGTTGGATCCTAAGCGGTCTCATGATGCTGAGCTCATCAAAAAAGTAAACACCTATTTATTAGATCACGATACTACGGGCTTGGAAATTCATATCATGTCTCCTTTGGAAGCGACTAATTTTTCATTAGCCAGAATCAAAGAAGGTATGGATACTATATCCGTTACAGGTAACGTGTTGAGAGATTACCTGACCGATTTGTTCCCGATTTTAGAATTAGGTACTAGCGCAAAGATGCTCTCAATAGTTCCTTTGATGAATGGTGGTGGCTTGTTTGAAACAGGAGCTGGTGGTTCTGCACCTAAGCATGTGGAGCAATTCGTAGAAGAAGGTCACTTGAGATGGGATTCTTTGGGTGAATTTTTGGCATTGGCAGTTTCCTTGGAGCATTTGGGGCAAACTTTTCATAATGACAAAGCATTATTGCTTGCCGAAACTTTGGATGCTGCAACCGGCAAATGGCTAGAATATGATAGGTCTCCTGCTCGAGTAGTAGGGAAGTTAGATAACCGTGGAGGTCACTATTACCTAGCCTTATATTGGGCAGAAGCACTTGCTGCGCAAAATAAAGATGCTGGATTGAAGGCTAGCTTTACCGACTTGGCAAAAGCACTTGCTGAAAATGAAGAAAAGATCGTAGGCGAATTGAATGGTTCACAAGGAAAGCCAGTAGACATAGGCGGTTATTACAAACCTGATGTGGAATTAACATCCATTGCGATGCGGCCAAGTGCAACGCTAAACTCGATCATCGAAAGCTTATAATTTACAAAGCCCTGATTATGATGTGCCCCCAAAAAGTTAGACACTTCTTGGGGGTATTTTTATGC
>JAFMBQ010000368.1 GCA_017858365.1 Algoriphagus sp.
CTGTCCCATAAGGCCCTTCCGCCGAAAAGATGGATTCTTCACCGATGAATTTCGAAAGATCCGCTTTACTTTGCTCTAATTCATAAAGCATATTTACCTCATCTAAGACTGCTAGCTTGGGATGGGTAACGGTGTGAGATGCGATTTCATGGCCCTGAGAAGCATAGGACTTGTATTGCTCCCAGGAAGTGGTGTCCTCTATGTTATTGTGAAAAACAACTTCTCCAGTATTCACCATTTTTCCAGTTCTGATTTTTCCGTATCCTTCATCTATCAGGGCATAAGCTTCCTGAATTTTTCCGGATTCAAACAGCGAACCAGCTCTCGCATGATAGTCTTCTGCTTCAGTAGTTCCTGTAAAAGCAATGAGAGAGGCTCGTTCGAAGAAATTACTGGAATCTGTTTTTGATGATGCAGTTTCTCGGATGATTTCCTTTGGATCTCTTCCGATAAACTTCCCTTTTCCTGATCCTTCTACTTTTCCTGTGATGATGTAGAATGTCGCAGGAAGACCCAGACTATCCATGATGGGTTTGGCAATTGTAAATTGATTGATGATTCCATCATCGTAAGTCACAGAAATTGCTCCGGTTTTTCCTTCGGGCCATTTGGTGATTTCTGAAGAGCCTTCAATAGGGTTGGGTTCGGCGCATGAAAATGCTACACCAATTAGGAGAGCAGAAAGTATCGTTTGAATGGATTTCATTTCGGAATCGGAAGATTTTGAACTCTAATATCCCAATTTGTTTTGGAGATAAAGAACCGCTGATCTAAAATGGATTGGTTTTTCTTCTATTGAAATCAAAACCGTTTTAAACGGTTACTTTCAAAATGTCCCCGATGTTTCGAACCACTTCAGCTGCATTTTCTTTGGAAAAGCAAAGTGGAGGCTTCGTCTTGAGCACATTGTCATGTGGTCCGTCGGTACTAATTAAGATGTTTCGATTTCGTAATTCATTTTTGATTTGCGATGCTAAGGCAGTATCTGGCTCGGTGGTTCCAGCTTTGACCAGTTCCACTCCGAGGAATAAACCTGAACCTCGGACATCTCCAATGCAGGCATGATTTTTCTGCAATTCCCTGAATAGCTCCAGATAGTAATGCCCGACGATTCGTGCATTCTCTTGAAGACCTTCTTCCTCAATGACATCCAAAACAGCAATGCCGATTTCGCAGGAAACAGGATTGCCTCCAAAGGAACTGAAAAACTCTACGCCTTGGCTGAAGGATTCAGCAATTTCTTCTGTGCAGACTACCGCGCCCATTGGATGTCCATTGCCCATTGGTTTCCCTAAGACAACCATATCCGGTATTACACCTTGAACCTCATAGCCCCAGAAATGTGTTCCAACCCGACCAAAACCTGTCTGAACTTCGTCAGAAATGCAAATACCTCCTTGACTTCGGATAGCTGGATAAAGATTCTGGAGATAGCCTTTGGCTAATGGGACTTGACCCCCACAACCGATTATTGGCTCTGCGATGAAAGCTCCTATTTTTCCGCCAAACTCATTCATCTGAGTAATGGCATCTTTTGCATAAGCTGCTCCTGCGGAGCCATCATCATTTTTGTATTTCCCTAGATAGGTATCTGGAATGGCAGCCTTCAAAATATTTGGCTTTTGTCCAATTCCCTTTTTGTTGCTGAATTTGTAATCGCTAATGTCAATGGAGATCTGTGTATTGCCATGATAGCCATGCTCCATGACCATATAATTTTGACTTTTGGTATGTGCAGTGGCGATTCGCATGGCCAGATCACTTGCCGCAGAACCGGAGTTGACAAAGTAAATTTTACTCAAATTAGGAGGGAATTTGGCCAAGAGCTTTTCCGCATATTCTGCTAGCGAATCATAGAGGTATCGGGTATTCGTATTGAGTTTTGCCATTTGCCTCTGACCTGCCGCTACGACTTTTGGGTGAGAATGTCCCACGTGCGGGATATTGTTGTAGGCATCGAGGATTGCATTTCCTCGATCATCATACATGTATTGAAATGCCGCATTGGTGATAGCTATCGGTTGCTTATAACTGACAGACAGGATTGGAGAAATGGACTGATATCTGCGCTCAAGCTGGGCTTGAATCGGGATAAAATCTGAAACGGGAAGATTTACTGACTTTTTGAACGTGTTGGAAGCACCAAGCGGGCTAATTGCGATCCATTTTCGAAGCGTAGCCCAAGCTGCTTTCTCGCTAATGGTGGCATAGCTATTTTCAGGATCTACTTTTCTGGCTTGAGCAGATTGACAGACCGAAATACATAGTCGAGCGGCAATCAGATAATATAGAATTTCAAGTTCCTGAGCTTCTAGTGGAAGCTTTTGATGATATGCTTTTAGAAAATCCGCTACCCAATCTAAGGGCTTTTCCTTATCGTAAATGATGTAAGTCAACGCAATAGCTACCTCATTGATCAAGGGAGAATAGGTGCAATCACCAAAGTCAATAATACCAGTAACTTGTCCCTCTTTGGTAAGAATATTCCATTCATTTGCATCTCCATGAATCAGTTGCTTTCGGAGTTGAGGGATAAGTGGGACTACATTTTCTTCGAATTGTAAAAAAAAGTAGCTGACCAAACTTCGGTCTACAGCTGATTCGATCGAAGCAATTAAAGGTGTGTTGAGTTGTAAATATTGGATATCCCAATCCAATTGACGTGAGCGTAAAACGTAATTTTTACATTCCTTTAAACCCAAGTCCAACTCAGCCAGAAAGCTTCCTAATGAGTCATAAGTGGCTTTTGATGCTGGAATTGATCCAAGAAAATCCCCTTCTAAAAAGCTAAGCATCCGAAATAGGCTAGGCTTTCCTTCCAAATCTTTGCTCAAAAGATATTGGTCTTTCTTGAACGGAATTGGTGTGGGAATCCCGGAACTCAGGTGTGCTGAAAGCTGAAGTAAAACTTCATGTTCTGCCTCGAGGATGTCCGCATTTTCCGCATCAAAAGGGTAAGTTTTTAGGATGGATTTCTCACCTTGATCACTCACCAAATAATTGAGATTAAAATAGCCAGCTAGAAGTTTGATCTGGGGGTTTTGGAAATTGAATTCTTGCTTTAGAAAATCTTCCAGCGCATTCATCATAGGGTAGAGATTCGTTGTTCAGATTGAATAGTCGGCCAATATCTCAATTTCTAAAGCGATAAAAAAAGAATTCAATTGATCTCCTTAGGAAATCTTACACATCAAAATCACTCCAGTGGACCAATCTAGTTGAGTGAAAGTAAAATCTTTCAATGACTCCAGTTTTCCGATCAACGTTTTAGCTTTTTCGGCATGACCTTCGGGCCAGTTTGGTTGTGAATTCATGTCGTCAATGATATAAAACCCACCTATTTTTAGAAGAGCTAATGTTTCCTCCAGCTCGTAGTATTTGCCTGGCCAGGTGTCGGCAAATATCAAATCAAATTTTTCACCTGTGTAAGTTTTAATCCATTCTGCCCCATCTTGACAAAGGATATTCACCCGATGATCCAGAGCAAACCATTCGGAAACAATTTTGGTAAGCGATGGGTCATTGTCTATCGAAATTAATTGAGAGGCATTATCCATTCCATCCACCATCCAAGCCAGCGAAAGCCCTATTCCTGTGCCTAGCTCTAAAAAACTCCCTCCTCGTTTACTTGCAACCAGACTTTTAAGGAATGTCCCAATCAGTAAATCAGAAGGCATCGTAAATCCAATTTCAAGGCATTTTTTTTGAATGGTGGGCAAGATTTTAGGGATGTTCTTGATTGAGTTTTCTGACATATGCCAAGGTAAGGATTCAAATAAAAAATCCCGAAAGAATTGATGTGCCCCCAATAAGTGTCTAACTTTTTGGGGGCACATCAAATATATTCTGTCGGGGTTTAAATTATTGATTTGAAAAACTATCAATAAGTATACTTCACATACACCTTACGCATCAAAGTCTGATCATCTGCTGCGATTAAGACTTCGGAAGAAGCATCAGCCATCGATCTCATCATTTCCATCTTTGGATAAACTTGCTGCGGCATTTCTAAAGACACCCGATGAACTCGGATGCTTTTTATCCCTAGCGTTTGTGCGATTAATAAAGCCCTACTTTCAGCATTTTTCAAGGCTTCGATAAGCATGGCGTCTTCTAGCGATTTTTTGGTGGATTCAGCTACTTGGAAATAGAGGTTAAAACTCATGTCTCCAGCTTCTTGAATGGACTCTACGATTTTTTGGAGGTCCTCATTTTTACTGGCAGTTACAATTCGTAAGCTTTGTCTAGCGACGTAGCCACTATCTCTCGAGATTCCACTCCGATAAATTCGATTAATATCCACAGAGTAGTTGTCTGCAATTAATTTATAATCTTTGATTTTGGCTTTCTTAAGGGCATCAGCAAGGTTCTTCGTTTTACGATTTAGAGCTTCTACGGCAGAAACCACCTTCATAGACTTTTCTTCCAAATTGATGGAGAAAATAGCTTCGTCAGAAGGGACTTTCCGTACCGAGACACCTTCAATTTCAATAAGTGGGATTTTTAGATCGTCTTGAGCAAAAGCCGCAAAACTCACTAAAATCAATAGGGCAGTTAAGGTCTGTTTCATGTGTTTATAATTATTTTTTCACTTCATTTTTTGTCTTAATA